>JBBDRM010000064.1 GCA_040905475.1 Actinomycetota bacterium | reverse complement strand
AAAGCTCTATCGGCCCCCCGGTTGTCGGGAGAACTCGGAGACAGTCCAGCTTAAGCGGGACATCGACATCCTCTACGACACGACGACGAGCACGCGCCGCCGCTGGCTCTTCGACATCTTCCGAAGCGGTGGAGCCCTGAGGGGCGCGATCGTCCAGATCTCGCAAAGCCCCTTCCGCATCACGACGAGCTACGCAGGCGGAGACGACGAGCAGGGCGCCCGCGCCCGCGCGATCCTCGAGCTGCTCGGGGATACGCGAGACGCGTGGGATGAGCGGGTGGGACGTACTCGGGGAGTCAAGACCACGCTTAGCCGTATCGGGGTTGCTGACGCCGCCGACCTTGTCGAGCACGGATATGTGCTCGCGATGGCCAACCTGCACGTCCTTCTCGCCTATCCGCGGGTCGAGCTCCCGCCGAGTGAGCGTTTCACCGCCTTGCTTGGCCCGCCGCCGGAGAGCCCCTAGATGAACCGGCGCCTCCTTCCGCCCTCAGAAGACGTGTCCGACCGAACGACGACGTGGACACCTGAGGGCGCCTCCCCGGGAATGGGAGGCTTTCACTACGTCGTCGTCGATGAGATCGTTGGCTCCTCCGTGGGTCTTGCTCTCTCCGCGTGGCCCGAGTTGGACGCGCAGGGCAGGCTTCTCTTCGGCGCGACTGACGCGTACCTGGTCGGGTCGCCAAGGGAAGAGCTGGAGACGTTCCTCGGCAAGCATCGGCTGCCCGAGAATCTCCGCGAGCGACCGCTTCGGATCGGCGATGTTTCTACGGTACAGGTTCGGCCCGAAGCGCTAGAGGAGATCCTCGATGAGCTCGACGAACAGCAGCGACTCGAGCCTTTCTTCGCGCCCGAGAGCTGGATCGAGCCGCCGGTGTACGACGTCACGGCCGATGCCCACGATGCCGCGAAGGTCGCCTTCTATGCGCCGTGACCCCGACTCTCGACGCCGAGGAGGCCGCGCCCCTCGCAGAAATGCTGCTCGAGGAGCTGAGGCAGGTGGCAGCTCCCGATCCCGTTCCGAGTGTGATCAACGCCGGCGGCGTCATCGATGCGTGGACGTCGAATCGCTCGGCTGGAAACGCGAGAGGGTCGAGACGCGGCTGGCGAGGATTGGAGACACCCTGACCGCCATCTACGAGCGCGCCCGCACGGACGGCGTCACGACCGACGCCGCGGCGGAGCAGTTCGCCCGCTCACGGCTGGCGCGGACTTGATGCAGGAGCCGGGCGCGCTCAACGCTCTGGGGAGAGCCGCCCGCCGCGAGTGGAACGAGCGCGTCGCCGGCGCCATCGGCCATGCTCTCGACGGGTCACCGGCAGCCGCGCCGTTCCTACTGCCGACGCCTGACAAAAGGACGCGCTCGATCACGGGCCCCGATTGGACAGGTCTTCCAGCGAGAGTCGCATCGTGCTTGGACAGGCAGAGGGCACTTCAGCTCCTCGACTGGCGGAGCGAGGACGTCGGCGGGGGCGGACGCCAACTGCAGGAGGAGTACATCGAGTGGCGCGTCGTTCGCACCGGCACGCAGATGTCCCGCGTCGAGCTCACGACGGAACTCTCGGAGTACTGGCGAGTACTCGCGGCCTACGAGCCCGAGACGCTCGTCGAGACCGTAGCGGACTTCGCGCGCGAGTCCGCGGTACCGACGGAGGCAGTCTATGGGGCCTGCGATCCGTACGCGGACGGGATCACGCCCAACGAGCGCGAGCGATCGTTCGCTGGGACGATGCTCCCACCCGACGGCCGCAGCGCCTACAACAACGGAGAGAGGGCTCTCTGCTTCATGACGCAGTCCACGAACTCGCTCGGCGCGCTCGTGATGCTGGCCGCCGCGGCTCTCGACGCGCGCCTCGTTCATATTGCGAACGGCGGCGCGCGGTGTCTGACGTGTTGGGAAGCGATTCCGCTGCTCAGGGGAGCCGCGCAGCTCGGCCGGGCGAGCGACTCGATCCTCGTCGAGCGTCTGGCCAGGCTCGCGTTCGAGCGGCGCTTGGTCGCACTCGACGACCCGGTCGGAGTCTATATACAGAGCGTCGAGCACACACGCCTGCGAACGCCGACCGGCGCCGTGGTCCCGCCAGACTGGTTCACCTTCGGTCGCGGCATCTCGGCCGAGATGTCGCCGGACGCACGGCCCCGCTACCAGCGGCTGACGTTCGAAGTGCCACCGGAGGAGGGATTCTCGGTCGGCGATCTGGTCGACGTTGCGACTGAGCAGCCGATCCGCCACGGCGGCCAGGTGGCGGACCTCGTACAGCTCGCCGTCTTTCTTCGCGTCGGGGAGTCCGGAACAGCCGCCGTCGATCGCGCGAAGCCCGCCGCAGTCGAAGCGGCCGTGGAGGACGCCGAAGGGTGCGCCCGGATTCGCAACCACGAACAGCGGTTCACTGAGTTCGAGGAAGAGGCGTAAGAGTCTAATGCCGCGTCGACTTCAGCAAGGCATTGCGTTCCAGCCACGCAGGCGACCGCAGCCATGCTTCCGGCTCGTCCTTCTGAACGTCGCGCCCGAGACAGCTTCGATCACCGCCCGCGACGCCCTCGCGGAGATCCTGCGCATGCTGCAGGAGCTGAGACGCGGACAGGTGCGGGAGCTGGCTGGTCAACCGGAGAAGCACGCCAGAGCGAGCGCAGCTCAATTCTCAAGCTTGCGCGCGCTGATCGGTTATGGACGGCGCTTCTTCGACTTAGACGTGCACAATCCGCCTTTGACCCGGGCGCAGCGCCCGGACTATCTCTCCAACCTGCCAAGCAATCCCGGGCCCTTCCCGAGCCTTCGCTGGGCAGAGAACGCGGCGCCGAACCGCGGCGAGGCGGACGTGGCCCTCCAGCTGACGAGCGCTCGCGAGGCGGGGGTGAACTGCGCAGTCGTCGAGGTCTGGAAGCTGATCGAGGACAGGCGTCTGCCCCTCGACATTGTCTCCTCGTTCGGCGGATTCGGGCGACACGACGGTCGCGGTTGGCTCGAGTTCCACGACGGGGTCAGCAACATGGAGTCGAGCCAGAGGCTCGACGCGCTCCAAGCCCGACCCGATCCCGCGTGGATGGCCGACGGCACGTTCATGGCCTTCCTGCGGCTCGCGATCGACCTCGGCGCCTGGCGAGCGCTCGAGCGGGGCGATCAGGAGCTGCTCGTCGGCCGCGACAAGCTGTCGGGGGCCGCTCTCGTCGCGGTCGAGAAAGACGAGAAGGGGCGACCGGTCCCCGTGGCCGGACCGGCTCCAGCGGGGGACTCAACCGAGCACCTGGCCGCCTGGCGCGACCCTCCGCAGACCGTGGATCCGATTCTCGAGGCCTCCCACATTCACCGCGCGAACCAGAATCGAGCCTCGTCGGCTGCCGCCGGAGCACATCGGATGCTACGGCAGGGCTACGACTTTCTTGACGGATTCGAGCACGGGCGTCCAGCCTTGGGGCTCAACTTCGTCAGCTTTCAGCGCGACCTCGCCGCGCTCCATCACGTTCTCCACCTCCCGGGATGGCTCGGCGACGTGAACTTCGGCGGACCGTCGCAACCGGGCGGCGCGGGCCCGACCCTCGTCCGCGTGCAGGCAGGTGGGCTCTACGCCGTTCCTTCGCGAGCCAGACCGTTCCCCGGCGCGCGCCTCTTCGAGGCCGAGCGCTAGTTCGAGCAGGGTTGTCGGTCCGGCTGGTGCTGCCCCGGCTTGACGAGCGCTTCGATCCTGACGCGAACCCGGACGGCAAGCTGGCCGCCGAAGGCGATCGGCTGACCGTCGATCTTGACCTCACCCACGACGTACCCACGGCCCTCCGGAACCTCGAACGAGGCTCTGACGGCGCGGTCGGCGTCGCCGCGGTCGACGGTCCAGAAGGTCGCCGGGTCCACCTCGTCCGGTGTCTCCATGCCACCGGTGATCAAGCCGTCGATGTACAGGCCGACCGGATCGTTCAGCGTGATCTCGGCGCCGGTCGCCGCGGCATTGTTCACCGCCGCTGCGATCTGGGGGTCGCTTCCACGCAAGGGATTCCCCAGCCCCGCGCAGTCGACGAGCGCTTGCGGATGCGTAACTGGCACTCCGTCACGCTCGCGGAGAATCGTGGCCTCGGCCGCGAGCACGAGTGCCGCGATGAGCTTGTTGCTGTCCTGGATGAGATGGACGGGCCGCGTGCTGTCGAGCAACTGATTCCAGATGTTCTCGCGCAGATAGAAGCCATCTTGTGTGAGGTCACCGGGCTCCACCTGCGGGCCGACCAGCTCTCGGTAGAGGGTGAGGAGAGCATCGGGGTCCGACCGGAACAGGTGGTCGAAGTACTCCGGCACCTCCGTTGTGAACGTCACCCGCGTAATCTTCTCCGCTTCGTTCTTTTCGACCGCCCACTCGCAATATTCGTCCTGCGTGCTGCGGTCTTTGTCGGCAATCGCCAGGCGCTGGCTGGGTGGGCCGGCCAAGCTCGCCGGGAAGGCGGGCCACACGACACGCGCGACGACGGCGTCGTCGGGTGTGTCGACAACCGTCGGGTTGTAGAACTGCGGAAAGTCACCCGCCGCCGCGACGTTCTCGAGGAAGCCGGCGACCGTGTCGCTCCAAGCAGCCGGGTGGTTGTCCGGCACGTTCCCCGGCGTGGAGAACATCGTCAACGTCGACATCGTTAGACCACCGTCCCGTCGCGCTGCATCGAGAGCGAGACCGGCGGGATGTTCGTGTTCGCGAAGAGCAGCGGGCTCTCGAAGATCGGCGTCTGCTTCACGCGCTGGCGTCGCGACTCCGCGAGCCGAAAGTAGTCATCGAATCCCGCTTGGCTCGCGAGCCGAGCGTTCACCGCTTCGTAGTAGTCGCGCAGAAGAGCGTTGAACTGATCCTCGAAGTCCTCGCCAACGTTCCAAAGCTCGGCGAACTCTTGCTCCGGACTTCCAGCTCCAGCGTCTGGCGCCTCCGCGAGGATGGCATTGGCCATCTCCTCGGAGAACGAGCTGCCGCCGTCCGTCACCTGAGCCGTCGGCGGGACGCGCGCGAGCAACGCGGGGCGTCGATCGGAGAAGATCGGGTTCGGGAAGTCCGTCATGAGCAGGCAGGCCGCGAGCCGTCTGCTCACCAGGCCGATCTCCAATGCCTTCTGAAGCACCACCAGATCCTCGAAGGCGCGTTCTGGGACCGCGAAGGCGAAGTGCGTGTCTCCGTCTTGGACGAAGCCCGGCCCGTCTGCAAGCTTCACGTCGAAGGTCTCGAGGCTCCTTGCGTACACCTCGGCGCGCACCGTGAACTGAGGCGGTCCCTCCAGTTGCACGATTGCGAGGCCGTCGGCGTCGATGAAGAACGTCCCGGGCAAGGCCAGCGGCTCGGGTGACGCGCTGGCGCTCGCGCTCTCGCGCCTGCTTGTGATGAGGTTGACCGCGGGCGTGTCGAGGAGCTGCTCCATGATCCGCGCCGGTCGCTCGATCGCGCCCCCGTTCGCGAGGAGCGCCTCGAACCGAGCCTTCGCCCAGCGCTGCATTGCGGGCTTCGCAACCTCGAACTCGAAGGCGTATGCACCTCCGATCTGCTTGCCGGTGAACCACGCATGCGTTCGCCGATCGTCCCCGGCTGCGAACGCCGTCGCCTCGATGTGCACGTCTGAGGAATCCCAGTGGAGCCAAGGACGTTTTAGCTCCTTCATCAGCAGCGCCCCGCTCTTGTGGCTCTCAAATGGGCCCTTGCCCTGTGTCGGGTCGACGAGCGCATGCCGCGAATTGCCGGCGAAGACCCACGCGGGTGGATCTCCCATGGAGCGGTAGTAGTTGAAGCCCTTCGCCTCGAGGTCCCACGCCATGAGCTCGATGCCGGTGCTTTCGGGATGCGGAACGCTGATCAGGATGTCCGGCCCCTCCGGTGGTCCATTCGACGTCGCGCCAAGGGTCACGACGAAGCGGAGGCTGCGACCGAGGGCTGGAGCCTGGCTGAACGGGATCTGGCTTCCCTCGCCAAGAATGAAAGTCATCTGGTCGCGAAGCGGGTCGCCGTCCGGAACGGCGGCCTTGATCGCGTCGACCGTGGCCTCCGCCGTGACCGGGAAGACGCCCTGAAGCAGAACGTCTGTCGCGAACCGGTCGCCGAGTTCTTGTGCTGCCTCGGCGGTCGTCATCGGCGTAGGCGCAGCGTCCTCACCGACGACGAAGCGGTGGATGCGCTCCCGATCGAGCGTGACATCCCTCGCAAAGACCGCGCACGTGGTATCAGACATCGACGGTCATGCCCTGCGGCGGTTGAAGCCTAACCGCTTTCGAATCGCTCTGCTCTCGAAGGAGACTTCGAGCCTTTCCGCACCCGTCGAAAGTGCGCCGCAGCATCGCGCTATACATGTGACGCCGTGACGCCACTGACACCGGAGAGTCCGGCGCCGTCGTCCCATAGCTGCGCCTCGGAAACCCATCATCGAGATTCTTGCGCGTCCTTCTCGTGACGCCGTTCGGGCGTGCCCTTCCATCCTCGGTCGGACGTCTGACACTCCAACATCTCCGACATTGCTGCGCGGGAGCGCAGTGACGATGGGCCCTTGCTCACCGTTCGGAGTCCGACACGAGCATCCGACAGATGGGCAACCGGCCACCGATTCGAAGGCGGTCGAACGCTCGCTCAGCTCACCGCGGTCGGGCTGACTGCGGTGCTCGAACGGCTCGCTCGCGTCCATCGCACCGCCGGGGGGAGGCGACGGGCTGCCTCCGCCACGAGAACTGCTGAAGCGCAACACCACCGCCGGGACGAGCGCCACCGGCGCCGCGCCCTGTTGCGCTTCAGTGCGAAGCCACGCTCACTCCGCTTCCCCGCTCGCCTCCGAAGCCCCTTCGCGGAGGCCCTCCTCCTGGCCATGGAGGGATTCGACGGAGGGACGGCCGAGCCGGCGCTTTCCCTGCACACAAGCCGCATCCGACCCGAGTCTTGAGGGATTGAGGGACTGGAGGGACGTCCTTCCCTCCAAAGAAGGCCCATGAAGAAAGAAATCACCCGGTTGGTGCTCGGCGATGGTCTCCTGACCGCACATGCTCAGCAGTCACTTACAACGTCGGACATCGTCATCCGCTCCGGCTGCGTGACCCACAGGTCGTACTTCGTCTTAATGGCGATTTGCCTTGCCACGTACCGGCACCGATAACCACGATTTCGCGGCAACCAGTCGGCCGCGTCGCCATCGCTCTTCTGCCGATTCGCGGGACCATCAACCGCAAGGAGTACTAAGCTGTCGTTCGCATAGAAGAGCCGCTGGTTAGCGGTCCATTGCTTGGCGCCGGTCCTCCACGCAGCCGCAAGAGCGACCACATGGTCGATGTCGACCTTGGAGGACGCGGCCCCCTGGACGAAGTCGATCGTCGTGTTGGTGTATCTGTCGCGCAGCGTTCCCTTGGCCACGACGCAATCGGAACCGGGCTTGAAGACGACCTGTCTCAAGTCGCGAGCGAGTATGTCGTTGCGCGTGTTGCAGCCATTCAGATCCACATCGAACCACTCGCGTCCGAACCTATCCCGTGAGTACCCGGTCATGGATCCGGCAGACTTCGTGTCGAGGTCTGACAACCTCTCCTTTGCCGTTGCCACCCACGAGGCGGTCGACGCTCCGGAGGTGCTACGCGATGATCCCACTGGAGCGAAAGCCGGTATTGCGGCCAGAGCAGTGATGGCCAGGCTGACCGCAAACACCTTTGCGAGACCACTTCGCAGAAGAGCGAGGATCAGCTGAGGCCTCCGCACAGCGCCATCGTCGCGCTGTAGTCAGGCGGGGTCAACTTACGGACTGCAAACCGTTAGTCGTCCGGACGTCTGCCTAGTCTCATTCTGATGAGTGAGCGCGACACTCTTGGCGTCGAGATCGGCACCGCAATTGGGATCCTCGGCCTGCTTCTGGTGTTCTTGCCCCTGTTCGTCCAAGCCGCGGCGCGTGCAGGAGGCGGACACGAGTCGGCCGAACAGCGTCGGGCACGGACGCGTCAAGCCTGGGCGGTCCCAGTGTTGATTGGAGTGGCAGCGCTCGACGCGACTCTGGGGCTCGTGACGCTATGGGACAAGCTCGACGTCGGATCGATCGCAGGCTGGCTGCTGTTAGTGCTTGTGTGGCACGTGGTTGCTCTATCGGTATGGACGGTTAAGACGGGCCTCCGCTGATGGCACGCAAGGACTACGTCTGGGACGCCGAGGCTGCGACCGCGATCGAGGCGCAGGAGCTCGACAAGCACTTCGAGGCGAACAAAACGCATTACATTGGCCTGGCAAAGGGGGTTTGGCAGAGTCTTCGAAGCATCAGTGCCGACGCGTCCTATCTCAAAGCAGACGATCTGACGGACGCTTTGCAGCCCATCATCGATCGCGACTCTGTGACGCTCACCGGGATGAAGGACAGGAAGCTCCCGGAACCCCACGGGCGTCTTGGCCCACAGTGGTACTCGTGGTTCACGCATTACGTCGTGGAGATGTTCATGGCCAAACTCGAACAAGACGAAGGAGGCGCAGCATGACGTCAACGACACCACGCTCTCTTCAAGCACAAGCTGAGGCGCGCGTCTTGGTCAAGAAGCTACGGAAGAGCAACCGAAAGCTGGAGCAGCGCGGTGGAGTCGTACTACCTGACGAGGAGTACGGCAGGCTCGAACAAGAACTCACGGAGAAGCTGCTCAAGCGAGCTGCTTGAAGACGGGCACGGGGCTGGGCCAAACGCGGCCTTCTTCTCAACGCGGCCTTCACTGGCGGCGTAACACTTCTCCTGAGCCTCAGGAGTTGGCGCCCCTGCTGACGGATTAAGGCAGAGAAGTGTTCACAGCCCAGAGAACGACTTCATCCCGCACACATCCCGCACGAGATCGCCGGAATGCCCCGGCCGCACCCGCCGATCCCCGCAAGACGACGGGTGAAAAGACCTGCTCGTGGCGGGAATCCCCGGCCAGACGGGGTCGGCCCGGGAAGCGTGTATCTGGCTTTGCAAGCCGGAGGTCGCCGGTTCGATCCCGGCACGCTCCACAAAATACCTGCAAAAAAGCACTTTTCTGTTGTCTATGCAGACGCAGGGACTTTGCGGTCGCAGATCTATGCTCTGCGCTGAGCCGGTGAAAGCCGCTCCCAGCCGCAAATACCCGCTTGCTGGCCTGCCGGCCGATCAAGCCGGAGTTCACCGCGTTACCGGGCCTGATTGCAGGGATTTTCCTACGTAGGAACCTGGTCGCTGGCCTCCATCCCGCGCACATCCCGCGCGCGCTCAGTCTTGCGGGCCGGCTACGTAGGAGACGGTACCGAGCGCATCGGTGTGAGCAGCCGATTGACGTCGCCCAAGAAGGCGAGAGCCTGACCCCCTCTCGTTAGTGAAGGGGTCACCGATCTGGAGGTCTCACTGGAGGGCACGACCCACTTCCTCATCACGCCCGAGGTCGCAGCGCGGCTTCGATGTTCAGTACGGACGGTGCACGAGCTGACGCGATTGGGGCTGATCCCGCACCGCCGCCTGCCGGGTTCACGCAGATGCCTGTTCCGCGAAGACGAGTTGCAGGCTTGGGAGGACGGTGCGGAGCTTGAAATAGTCGACGTCGGCGGTAGCGAGCGGCTCGTACGTCCGATCGCCACGAGCATGTACCTCCGTCGTTCTCCTGTCGCGGGAGCAAGTCCAGCAGGCCCGCGCGCTCGATTGGCCGGCGAGCAGGGATCTCAACGCGGGATCGCCCGTCGGGCCTACCGAGGGTGAGTCAGGCCGCCTGCTGCCGCCGACCTCGGCGCACTCAAGGGACCTAACCGCTGGCTTCCGCACGTCGCAGGAGTGACAATCTCATCCCATACGCCCTCGTAAAGGCAACTTCCTCAGCAAGCAACAGACAGCCATTGTCCGCGCGTCGTTCCCACGCCACGCTCGTCACGGCTCGAGGAGTGAACGCTGCTGTGCTGCTGACCGACGATGAGGGCGTCGAGGATCGCGAGTAACGAGCTCAGTGGCGATGCCCCAGGGATGCCTCGTTCGGGTTGCACCTGTCGAGCACGATGGCGCCAGGAAGAGACCCGTCCGTGCTGTCGCCTGCGCACCTCCATGGAGCACTGCGACCGATTCGGCCGCCTGAGTGTCACCTGAGTACTGTCCCGTGTGCTCAAGCGAAGGAAGGACACCTATGCAGATCGGCAGTACAAGCACGCCTGTGACCGAGATGAGCCACGCTCATCCGGACCGAGTGGAGGTGCGCGGCCGCGACCTCTGTCAGGACCTCATGGGCCGACTGAGCTTCACGGAGTACTTCTTCCTCCTGCTCACGGGCGAGGAGCCGAACGAGGACCAGCAGTTTTTCCTCGACGTGCTCCTGCTCTCGATCGCAGAGCACGGGATGATGCCGACGAACGTCGCTGCCCGAATGACGCTGGCGGCGGATCCTGGATCGCTGCAGGGAGCAGTCGCCGCCGGGATACTAGGATGCGGCCCCGTCATCCTCGGCGCCTCCGAGGAGTGCGCGCGCTTGCTCGAGGAGGGCGCATCCCGTGTCGCGGAGGGCGGTGATCCCGCGGACGTCGCCAGACATCTCGCGACGGAGATCCGTGCATCAGGCGGGCGTGTGCCTGGCTTCGGCCACCCGGTTCATCGACCTGTGGACCCGCGGGCCGAGCGGATTCTCGAGCTAGCCGATGCCCGCGGCGTGAGCGGCTCCCACGTCGAGATCGCACGCCAGCTTCGCGACGGCGTTGCTCAGGTGTGGGGTAAGCCCCTGCCGATGAACGTCGCCATGCCCATCGCGGCGGTCATGCTCGATCTCGGATTCACGTCAGACGTGGTGAAGGCTGTGCCCATCCTCGCGCGAACCGCTGGCCTGCTCGGGCATCTCGCCGAGGAGCGTCGCCAGCCGATCGGCTTCTACATGGCCGGCAAGGCCGAAGAGTCCATCAGCTACGAGCCGGCGGCCTGATCGGCAGCGGGCAGGGTCAGGCTCCGCGTGTCGCTCGACGAAGCCTTAGACGACGCCTCGGTCAGAGCGCACCTCCGACGCACGGCCGACGTCGTCGGCCTGGCCATCGATGAGATTGCCGCTCCTAGATCGAGGTTCGTTCGAGTCGGCGACGTGCGGTACCACTACCTGGACTGGGAGACTCCGGCCCTCCCCGTCCTCTTCTTGCATGGGTACGGCCTCAATGCGCATACCTGGGATGCGGTCGCACTCGGACTCTCTCGCGACTACCGCTGCCTCGCGCTCGATCAGCGGGGCCACGGGCGCTCAGACTGGGGCTCGCGCAGCGACTACACGGTCGAGGCTCGAGCGCTGGCGGCCGACACGATGCTCGACGTAGTCGGACTCGACGAGGTCGCGCTCGTCGGGCACTCCATGGGAGCGCTCGTGGGATTGAGTCTGGCCGCGCGGCTGCGACGGCGTGTCGCCGCTCTGGTTATGGTCGATGCAAGCCCGTTCTCTTCTGTGTCGAGGAGCACAGGCGCGCGGTTTCGTGAGCGGACGTTCGAGTCGGTCGACGAAGCGTTCGAGCTCGTAAGGCGTGCGAACCCCGGCCGCGAGCCGCAGGTTCTACGCCAGAACCTGCTCTTCAACCTGCGCCAGCTCCCCGACGGAGAATGGACATGGCGATACGACCAACGGCAGGAGATGCTGCGTCCCGAGGACCGCGGCGAGCGCAATCGGAAGCTGATCGCGCTCCTTCCCGACGTGACCTCGCCCACTCTCGTCGTGCGTGGCATCAGGAGCGAAGTGGTCGAGGCCGGCCCTGCAGACGACTTCGCCCGAGCGCTTCCGAACGGCCGCCTGATGGAGATCGAGGACGCGGGTCATAATGTGCAGGGCGACAACCCACGCCGTCTCGCCGAGGTCGTCTCACGCTTCTTCGACGAGATCAGCTACCGCTGACGGACCGCCCGGTGGGGGAGACGCGCTCGGGCGCCGAGCGCGCTCGGAGCGCACGATGATGCGGATGAGTGGCGGGGCGACGAGCATCATCACGAAGATCCGAAAAACCTGAACAGACACCACGAACGTGGTGTTTGCGTTGATGGCAACCGACGCGGCAAGAACGGCGTAGAGCCCGCCGGGGCTCGTCGCGAGGTAGGCGTCGGCGAAGGTGACATGGGCAAGCGGCACCAGGAGCAGAGCTAGGCCGGCACAGGCCAGGATCAAGGTGACGATCGCCGTCAAGACCCACGGCAGCAGTGCCTGTGCCTCTCGGATTGTGGCAGCTGTGAAGCGAAGGCCAACCTGCCAGCCGATGAGAACAAAGGCGACGTTCTGAACGGCCGTGGGAACGGCCGGCTCTCCGAGAAGGCCCGATCCTGCGAAGACCGCGGTGAGCACGAGGGGGAAGAGAAGTGAGCCGGCCGTCATCTTGAGCCGTCGGGCGATCAACACACCCGCGAGCGCGCAGCCGGCAGTGAACGCGAGGTCGCCGACTACGCCCGCCCCGGACGAGTCGAGCTGACTCGCCGAAGACCGATCACCTTCGAGGAGGGCGAAGGCGACGACCGGCGCCACGATGACGACAACGAGAACGCGCAGGTACTGCATGAATGCGACAAGTCGTCCGTCCGCGCCGAGCTCATCTGCCATAGCGACGATCCCGCTGGCACCTCCAGCGACGAGTCCCAGGGCGCCCGTAGCACGGTTTACGCGTCCGCGTCTGGCAACGAGCAGGCCAACGGCGAGCGAGACCAAGAGGGTTCCGAGCGTGACGACCGACACTCCTAACCAGTCGGCCGCAACGGCTCGAAGCGTCGACGGTTGCATCTCGGCACCGAGTGCGACGCCGATGAGGGCCTGACCTACCGTCAAGCCGGGACCGGGCACGCGAAGCGCACGGTTCTTGGCGACGAGCGCGTAGCCGATACCGACGAAGAGCGCGGCGAAGAGTGCGGCGGTCGGAACGCTCGCCCGATCGAACGCAAAGAACGTGGTCGCCGTCGCCGCGACGACTAGGAGCCAGCAATTCGTCGTGGCGCCTCGTTTGCTCAGCTCAACCCGTACTCGTCTCGACCTGCGCTGCCTCGTCCGTCAAGGTAGCCTCGTCGAGGCGGGCCTGCCTAGGGC
The DNA here is from genome assembly GCA_040905475.1 of Actinomycetota bacterium. NCBI lineage: Bacteria > Bacillati > Actinomycetota > Actinomycetota bacterium. The sequence goes on along the minus strand of JBBDRM010000064.1, from coordinate 24,406 downwards.
AGCTGGCTCGCGGGCTGAGCGCCCTCCTGCCGCTTCGTCTGCCGCACGCTCGGCGGCGCTACGGAGCACGGCAGCCGTCCGGTAGACGATATGAACGAACTTCCCGTAGGGGGCCGTCACGTAGAGCGCCACGATCGTCCCCAGGTGGAGGACGAGGAGCGCGCCCATCGCAGGCGTGTCGCGGAGCGCGAGCAGGAACAATCCGCTCGTCGAGGCGAGGTTGAGCGACACGAGGAAGGAGGAGTTCAGAAGCGCTTCGCGACGAGCTTGAAGAGGCGCCGCGCGAGCCTTGAGCCAGAGGAGTCCGGTCGTCCCGACGGTCATCCCGATCCCGCCGACGAGTCCGAAGAGCACCACGGGATGCAGGACCGGATACGGCGCCGGCAGATCAAGAACGTTGTGATAGAAGGACGCAAGCGACGTCGAGACAAGTGCCGCGAGAAACCCGTATGCGGTCAGGTGGTGGAACCTCCGACGCAGCGGCGAGGAACGCTCGATTGCGGGGTAGTAGCAGTCGTCTCCGCCCCCTCGCATCCAGCGAAGGGTGGCGACCTCCGCGAGTCCGGAGAGCCAAACACGTGCGCCGAGGTGCGAGGCACCACGCGATGCCCGCTGGAAGTCGATGAAGCCCCAGACGATCACCGCGAGCAGAAAGGCGGTGAGCAGGAGCGAGGGCACGAGCATCAGGCCGTAGGGGATGACGTCGAAGAACGTCCGCGTCGACTCCGTGGGAGCAAAGATTCCGCGCGCACGTCCGGCGGCCCATGCCAGAAACGCGAAGACCAGCGCGCCGGCGAGGGTGAGGGCCGCCACTGCTCGGGGGCCGGCCGTGAACCAGCGTGCGAACCAACGAGGCCGGGCGAACTCGGAGTAGGACCGCTCGCGTGCCTCGCTCATGAGCTTCGGGATCTCGACCCCAAAGGGGTGGGGTGGCGCGTACATGCATGCCTGGTAACAAGCGCGACAGTCGTGACACAGGTTCGCCAAGTACGTGAGGTCGCCCGCGCCGACGACGGGAAGACGCTCCATCGCAGGAAAGACAGCGCAGTAGCCCTCGCAGTAGCGACAGCCGTTGCAGATCGCGATCTGCCGCTGGCCTTCCGCCAGGAGCCCGTCGATGGAGGTGGGCTCAGCCACGACGGACCCCGGCCGCGTGCTCGCCTGCGACCACACCGAAGACCGTGCCGATCGTCATGCCGATTCCGGCGAGGTAGCCGCGAAGCAGGATGTTCCCCGCCATGATCTCGCCCGCGGCGTACACGTTCTCGAGCGGCCGCCCCGACTCCCGAAGAACGCGCGCGGCCCGATCGACCGCGACTGCGAGGTAGGTGAACGTGATGCCGGGGATCAGCGGATAGCAGTAGTAGGGCGGCGTGTCGATCGGCAGTGCCCAGTTGCTCTTCGGAGGGGAGAGGTCGATCGTCCGGCACCCGTCGAGGCGTGTGGGGTCGTACTCGCCAGGCACGATCGAGCGATTGAATTCGCCGACCGTCTCCTCCACGCGCAGCACCGGGAGGCCGGCCTTCTGCGCCAGCTCCCCGACAGTGTTGGCGATGAGTGGCGGATAGGCCCCCCCGATGAAGTTCCCGGCCACTTTCGAGTCGAAGATCGAGTACGCCATCTGCTCGGGTTGTGCGCCGATGAGGCCACCCCACGTCGCGTAGCGCATGGGCCAGAGGTCCTCGCCTTCGTCGGCGAACCGATCGCCATGGATGTTGACGACGATCGAGAACGGCACGGAGTCGACGCGCGTGACGATGCCCCCTTCGAACTTCGGTGAGCGGGCGTCCACGGCGATCGCGTGGTGGCCGCGTGGGTTCCCGCGCGCTTCGGCACCGAGGTCGAGAAGCACGCGAAGCAGCGCGCCATCGTTATAGGCAGTGCCGCGAACGGCGTAGTTCTCGACTCGGTCTCCCCAGTACTCGCGGAGCCACTCGATGTTGGCCTCGAAGCCGCCCGTCGCGACGACGACCGCTCCGGCACGAACTCGCTCCGACGATCCGTTCGCCGCCACCACGACGCCGGTGCAGCGCTCGCCCTCGAACGCGAGCTCGACGACCGGTGCCTCGTAGCGCACAGCGATGCCGAGCGACTCCGCCCGCCGGTAGTACGCGTTCATGAGCGCCTTGCCACCACCGAGGAAGAAGCGGTTTGTCCGGGCAAGCTGCAGCGTGCCGCGGAGCGGAGGTTGCCAGCGAATGCCCTGGTCGCTCATCCACGCCGGGAGGTCGAGTGAGCGCTCGACCACGTAGGAGGCGAGATCCTGGTCGAGATCCTTGCCGGTGACGCGGACAAGGTCGGAGAGGAACTCCTGCGGTGAGTACGCACCGGGCATCACGGCGTCTCCGTCGAGGTGTGCAACCCGGATGTTGCGCGTGTACTTGCTGTTCCCGCCCCGCCACGCCTTCGGAGCGCACTCGAGCACGAGCACGGACGCGCCTCGCGAGCGCGCTGCGATCGCAGCGCACAGGGCAGCGTTGCCTCCACCGGCGACGACGACGTCGTACGCCGCCACGACTAGCGGTCGCTCGCTCCGGGTGACGAGTCGCCGAAGAGCATCTGCATGCGGATCTCCTCGGCGACGCTCATGTGCTTGCGCGCCAGCTGCTCGGCACGCTCGGGATCGCGGCCCTCGATCGCCTCGAGGATGGCCTCGTGCTCGGCAAGCGCAGAGTCCGGCCGACCGGGAAACGAGAGAGTCGTCGTCGGGAAGCGCTTCACCCAATTTTCCACATCACCGATGAAACGAGTAAGTAGCTCGTTCCCCGTCGCCTGAGCGAGAGCGAGATGGAACTCGCTGTTCGCAGTGGCGAACGCCTCGTAGTCGCCGAGCTCGACCGCGCGCTCGCAGGCACGCTGGATCTGCCGGAGATGGGCCGCGGCCCTCGGCGACGCCGATTCCGCAGCGAGCGCCGCCGACAGGCCCTCGAGGCTCTTGCGGACCGCGTACACGTCGAGGATCTGCTCTGGCGTGATCGAGCCGACTCGGAGCGAGCCGCGGTCGTCGCGCCGGGCAAGCCCGGAGTTCGCGAGCCCAGCGAGCGCTTCGCGGATCGGCGTCCTGCTGACTCCGAAGAGCGTGGCCAGACGCTCCTCCCGCAATCGCCACTCGGGCGGAAGCTCGCGGTCGATGATGGCACCCGACAGCGTCGTCATGATTACTTCTGCGCGCGAGCGAGCCCCGTCGAGCATGGCGGAGACCTCCTTCCAGCGTGCGACGAGCGCCTCCTCCTCGGCGGTGGGCGCACCATTCTTCGCGCTACGAACGCTGGACGGGTCACGTGCCATGAGCGTTCAGCGTACAGCTGTACACAGGCATCTGCAATCGTCGGACGAGGATCACGCCCACGCTCTAGCCTTCCTCCATCGGCTCTGTACGCGACGGTATACAGTACCGCTCGTCCGGGAAACTCTGGGGAGGCGTACATGTCCAAGCTATCCGGGGGTGCGGCGGTCGTCGAGGCTCTCCGCCAGGAAGGCGTCAGCCACGTATTCGGCGTCATCGGAACCGCAACGCTCGAAATCTTCGACGCGCTCTACGACTCCCCGGACATCGTCTACGTCGGCGTACGGCACGAACAGAACGCCGTACACATGGCAGACGGGTATGCGCGCATCCGAGGCCGCGCTGGCGTCGTTCTCGCGGGCCAGCCGGGACCTGGCGCCACCAACGTCGTCACGGGGGTGGCCGAGGCACGGCTTGCCTTCTCACCTGTCGTCGTGCTGGCCGGGCATACAGTGTCGGCCCAACTCGACCGCCACACCTTCCAGGAAGTCGACCAGCAGGCGCTCTTCACCCCGATCACGAAGCGCACGCTCACTGTTCACTCGGCGGCGCGCATCCCCGAGTACCTTCGCGAGGCGTTCTTGACGAGCCAGGCGGGCCGCAAGGGACCGGTCCTCGTCAACCTCCCAGGCGATCTGCTCGCCGAGCCGATCGAGTTCGCGTATCGACCGGTGCAGGATGAGCTGCGCGACAGCACCGTCGCGCCGGGGAGCGTCGCGCTCGAGCGAGCGGCGCACCTGCTCAACGAGGCCGAGCGTCCACTGATCATCGCCGGAGCGGGCGTGAAGTGGTCGAGAGCGTCACCCGAGCTGGCCCGCCTTGCCGAGAAGCTGAGCGCTCCGATCACGGCGTCGGCCGGGAACGGCGACGTCGTTCCCAACGACCATCCCCTGTACGTCGGACAGGTGGGACCGCGCGGCAACGAGGTCGCGACGGAACTCTCACGAACGGCTGACGTGATCCTGGCGATCGGCACACGCCTCGGCTACAACACAACACTCTTCAAGCACGACAACCTGTCGGCCGAGGCCCGGATCATCCAGGTGGACATCGAGCCGACGGCTGTCGGTCGTTACTTTCCGATAGCGCTCGGAATCGTCGCCGACGCCGGCGAGATGTTGCGGGCGCTCTTGCCAGCGATCACCGAAGCCGGCACACGCTCCGCGTGGGTCTCTCGGGCAACCGAAGCACGCCGGGCGCTCCTCGAGAGCCGTGCCGAGCTCGCTCAAGAGAGGACTAACCCACTCCATCCGGTGACCGTCTTCACGGCTGTGCAGGAGGTGCTCCCGCGAAACGCGATCGTCACTGTCGACACGGGGACAATCTCGTTGCAGGCAACGGACGTCATGCAGACCTTCGAGCCACCTGCGCTCCTGACGCCGCTCGACTTCGGTCTCGTGGGCTTCTCTTACGCAGCCGGCCTCGGGGCGAGGGCGGCGGCTCCGGATCGCCCGGTCGTCAGCATCATGGGCGACGGGGGGTTCGGTATGTCGATGGTGGAGATCGGCACAGCGTTGGCCGCCGACCTCGCGACCGTAACGGTCGTCCTCAACAACGGCTGCTGGGGTGCCGAGAAGGCCTACCAGCGCGACTTCTTCGAGGGGCGGTACATCGGCGCCGACATCGTCAATCCAGCGTTTGACGACATCGCTCGCGCGTACGGCGCCCGAGGAGTCAAAGCCGAGAACCCCGAGGAGATCAGCTCGGCGGTGGCCGAGGGGCTCGCGGCTGCGACCCCGACCGTCATCGAGGTCCCAGTGGATCCCGACACGATGACGAGCTTCCGTCGCGACTCCTTCCCGCATCGCGGGCAGCCATCAGACCAGGACACACCTCATTGACATCATTGACATCCGTCATCCGCAGTCGTAAAGTGGCTGGCACCTCTTTGCGGTACACAAAGGTATGCAGACTTGCACAAGCGTGTGCAGCATGGCGGCTGGACCGTTGGAAGGCCGGTGTTGAGGAAGGCGCCGGTGACGACTTAGGAGGGTTACATGCATAGAACGACAATGCGCCACGTCCTCGTATCCGTACTCGCCCTTGCCGTCGTATGTGTGTCCTCGGCGTCGGCCGGAAGCGCTGGTGAGGCGGCGACAGCTCAGAAGAAGCCGACGAAGAAACAGCTGAAGGCGGTCGGTGCAAAGCTGGTGGCCGATGCCCGCCGAGCGGGGGATATCCACTTCTACACATCGACCGACCCCGTAACCGCACAGAAGCTCGCCGATGCGTTCGAGAAGAACTACAAGATCCACGCGACTTTCACAAGGGCTGTGTCCGGCCCACTAGCGGCTCGCTACAACGCAGAAGCGCAGGCCGGCAACTTCGTCGCCGACGCCGTCATCATCTCCAACCCGCCGTTCTTCGCTGACGCTTTCCAGCGAGGTTGGACCGTGCGGATGCGGACCTGGCAGGACGCGCCGAGCCTCTACACGCTGGCCAAGAAGTTCAAGTTCTACGGAAGCGTCGGTGTCGGGATTTCACGCGTCAACGGGGTCGTGATCAACACCAACCGCTTGACCGGCAGCAGTGTTCCGAACACCTGGCAGGCGCTCACGAACTCGCGCTTCGAGGGGCGGATGATCATCGGCGACCCGCGCACCGTTCCGGTCAACATGGGCATATGGCAGCTACTTCGCAAGACGTACGGAGACAACTTCTTGCGCAGCATCGCCGCCCAGCGGCCCCGCGTCGTGGCGAGTATGGTCGGGGGAGTGCAGAGCGTCGCCGCCGGAGAGGCCGACGTCGCGGTGGGCGCGAACATCCTGCACATGACCCCACTGCTCTCGAGCGCCCCGAACGCTCCAGTGCGACTCATTACGCCCCAGGGCCCCGACTTCGGGTTCACGTGGAACGTCGGCGTGAGCGCCCGGTCACCGAATCCCGCAGGCGGCAAGCTGTTCGTGAACTGGCTACTCACCCCGCAGGGCCAGCGAATCTTCAACGAGCAGGGCGGGGTGTCCGTACTCCCCAACGTGACGATTGCGGGGTCGGAGCCCATCGGCGACCGCTACAACACGGTCAGCTCCAACGTCTCGCCGGCGAACCAGGCGCAGATTCTCTCCCTCCTCGGCCTGTCGAGGTGACGCTCGATCTCCAGGAGGACTGTGGGCGAGCGTAGGCCCAAGGGGCTCGCGTGGCCTCCCCCCCACCCTTCCCACGCGAGCCCCTTCAAGGGCCTTTCCGTGCGCCGCCGAGGCGGTGGGCGATGACGTCGGGCAGTGTGCTCGAGGCCCCGCCCGGACCTCGAGAAGCGCGCCCCGCGCCGCCCGGAGGCGAAGAGCACTACGCGATCTCGATCCGCGGCCTCTCCAAGCGCTTCGGCAAGCGCCGAGGAGAGGGTGAGCAAGCACTCGCCAGCGTCGATATCGACATCTTCGAGGGCGAGTTTCTCGTCCTCCTCGGCCCGAGCGGTTGTGGAAAGACAACGCTGTTGCGAACCATCGCCGGCCTCGAGCGCCCGGACACCGGCTCCATCCGGATCCATGACGAAGTCGCGTTCGACGCGGAGCGCCGGGTCGAGGTAGCAGCGGGGCGACGCCCCGTGAACATGATCTTCCAGTCTTACGCGCTCTGGCCGCACATGACGGCGTACCGGAACGTGGCCTTCCCACTTCGGTGCCGGGGCGCGAAGCGGTCGGAGATCTCCCCAAGAGTCGACAAGATCCTCACAACCGTCGGGATCGGCCATCTGGCACGTCGCTATCCGAGCCAGATGAGCGGCGGGCAGCAGCAACGCTTGGCGCTCGCCCGCGCGCTCGTCGTCGGCGAGCGCATCGTGCTCTTCGACGAGCCACTCTCGAACGTCGACGCGCAGGTTCGAGAGAAGCTCAGGCTCGAGCTCATCCGCATGCAGAGGAGCCTCGGGTTCACGGCGATCTATGTCACCCACGATCAGTCCGAGGCGATGGAGCTCGCCGACCGAATCGCCGTCATGTCGCACGGGCGAGTCGCCCAGCTCGATCAGCCACGTGAGCTCTACAGGAATCCGCGCGACATCGACGTCGCCCGCTTCCTCGGCCAGAGCAACGAGATTCCGCTCACGGTCGGGGCCTACGACGCGGCTGCGAGTCGGCTCCTCGGATCCGGGGAGATGGGGACGGTTCAGGCGATCTGGCTGCAACGAGGTGACGCTGCGCCACGGCCGGGCGAAGAGCTTGTCGCCTTCGGACGCCCCGGCGACTTCGCCGTCCTGCGCGCATCGGCAGCCGACTCCGAGACGGAGGGTGCAGGAATTGGCTCGAACACCTGGCAAGGGAGCATCGAAGCGATGCGCTTTGTCGGCTCCCACACGGAGTGCGTCGTGAAGATCGGCGAGATTCGCCTGCTTTGCTGGTTGGGCTCGGAGGGTCAGGAGGTCTTCCGCGAGGACGACTCCGTCTCGGTGTCCATCGCTGCCGAGAAGCTGCAGGCGATGCGCGAGCGCTGAGAGGCGACATGGCCGTCGCCGACCACTCTTCACTCGAGCGTTCCCGGCCGAGGCGTCGCCCTCGGCTTCACGTGCCGAGCGGCTTTCAGGTCGTTCTGGTGCTGGTCGGTCTCGCGGTCGCTGCCGCAGTCGTCATCCCGATGGTCCGCCTTGCCCTCTGGAGTTGGGACGAGTACGGGACAGGCATACCGTCGTACTACTGGTCGGATGTTTTCACCGATCCGGTCATGCAGCCGATCATCGTGGACACCGCGATTCTCGTCACCGTCTCGTCCTTCCTCGCGACCTTGGTTGCCGCCATCCTGGCGTGGCTGAACGAGCGGACCGACGCCTCGATCGGAGCGGCAGGACGCGTGATCCCGCTCATCCCGTTCCTCATGCCAGCGATCGCCCTACCGCTTGGCTGGCTCTTCCTGGCGAGCCCGAACGCCGGTGCGTTGAACGTTCTCATTCGCGGCGCGCTCGACGGCGTAGGTATCAGCCTCGAGAGCGGGCCGCTCGACGTGTACAGCTGGCAGGGCCTGATCTTCCTCTACACCGTGTTCCTATGCGGATTCGGCTACCTCGTGATCTCGAGCTCGATGCGGAACTTGGACAGCGGGCTGGAGGAGGCCGCGACCCTCTCGGGAGCAGGACCGCTCCGAATCCTCTTCTTCATCGTCCTGCCCGCGCTCCGACCGGCGCTAATCACCGCCTTCCTCATGTGTCTGATCGTCGCCGTGGCGATGGTCTCCGTCCCGATCACCATCGGGACCGGCGCGAACATCCACATCCTTTCGGTGATCATCGTCGACCTTGTCGCGAATCGCACCCCTCCTGCCTACGGGCAAGCGTTCCTCCTCGGAATCCTCATGCTTGTCCCGGTCCTCCTCGCCTGGGCTCTGCAGCGCCGTAGTGCGGCACGGGGTCGCTTCGCCGTGATCGGTGGACGCGCCTCGATGGGCGCTCACGTGCGGCTCGGCCCTTGGAGGAGGGCCGTTGGGCGCGCGATCTTCCTCGTTTACGCCTTCGTGGCGGTGGTTCTGCCCGTCCTCGGACTCGCCTACGTCGCCGGGGTCGAGTTCTGGTCGAACACCTGGCCCGAGAGCTGGAGCCCGGTCGGCAACGTCCGCGAAGCGCTCGAGGACGAGGTGATTCGCGGCGCGATGAGGACGAGCATCCTGCTCGGAATCGTCACTGCGGTGGCCCTCGTCGTCGTCTCGCAGATCTTGAGCTACGGGCAGCGCGTGTTTCCGGGGCTCGGGCATCTGGTCGACGGGCTGACGAAGACCCCCGCTGTGATCGCGCACGTCCTCCTCGCGACGGCGCTCCTCGTCGCGCTCGGCGGGCCCCCGTTCCGCCTCGGAGGCTCGGTCTGGCTTCTCTTCCTTGCCTACTTCATCTTCTTCGTGCCCTTCGCGACGGTGATGACGACCGGCGCCCAGCACGAGATCGGACGCGACGTAGTTGAGGCGGCCAAGCTGTCGCGGGCATCTGACAGCAGGACGCTCCTCAGCGTTGTCACTCCGCTCACGCGTCCCGCGCTGATCGGCGCCTTCTTGCTCATGTTCGTGCTGGTCAGCGGCGAGACGAACGGCTCTCTCATCCTCGCAAGTACGGACCAGCCCGTCGTTGGCTTCGTGATGCTCGACCTCTACAACTTCGCGTCGTATCCGAAGGTGGCGAGCTTCGCGTTGCTCATCACCCTCGTGAACCTGGCCGCGATCGCCGGGTTCATGCTGCTACTGAGCGGCCGGGGACCCGGCCGACGGCGCTGAACGATGCAACTGCAGCTCTTGTATACAACGGTGTACTATCGGCCGTGCGGCTGCGTTCTCGGACACAGCCCGTCCGTGTCAAGCCGACGACCAGCAGAGGGAGTGTGATGGACCACATTCGGATCGAGAACGAACGCGACGGAGCCGTCCGGGTGATCACGATCGACCGCCCGGACAAGCGAAACGCTCTCTCTGGCGAGATGTTCCAGCAGCTGATCGAAGCCTTCCGTGTCGAGCCTCCGCGAGAGGAACGCGTCACGCTTCTCCGATCCGAAGGGCATGTGTTCTGCTCCGGTATCGACCTTAACGAGCGTCTCGTATACGGGGCGCCCCCGCTCGACGAGCTCTGCATCGCCATCGAGGAGTATTCCCTGCCCGTCGTCGCTCGAATGCAGGGCGATGCGATCGCCGGCGGCGCCTTCCTCGCGCTCTTCTGCGACTTCGTCGTGGCGGCGAAGGAGGCTCGCTTCTGGGTCTCACTAGTGCAGATCGGCCTCGCTCCTCCCTGGCCCCTGACGCGCAAGCTGGTCGAGCTCGCGCCGCTGGCGCTGGCCAAGCGGCTCGTGCTTCTCGGCGACCCAATGCCTGCTTCTGCCCTCGCCGAGGCGGACGCCATCGCCGCCGCCGTCGCGCCCGAGGAACTCGACGCGGAGGTCGAGAGGGTGGTCGAGCGCCTGGCCACGAACGCGCCCCTCTCGTTGCGGGCGATCAAGGCGACGCTCTCGGCGAAGGGCTACGTCGAAGCCCCGCACGAACATGTGCTCGAGCTGATCGCGGCCGCCCGCGACAGCGAGGATGGAAGGGAGGGTGTCCAGGCGAGACTCGAGCGCCGCATGCCGCAGTACGCCGGGCGATGACCGACGGGTCGCCGAGCTCCACGTCGCACGCGGGCGACTTGGAGTCGGACCAACCCCCTCTCACGGGGATCCGTGTGCTGGACTTCACCCGCTTCGTCGCCGGCCCGTACGTGACGATGCTCCTGGCGGATTCCGGCGCCGAGGTCGTCAAGATCGAGCCGATCGGGGGGGAAGAGACGCGTCAGCTCGATCCGAAGATCGACACGCCTTCCGGAGAGGCGTCGGGCTACTTCCACCGCTTCAATCGGTCGAAGCGGAGCGTGTGTGTCGACCTGCAGTCGGAGCGCGGTCGGCAGATCGTGCTCGAGCTTGCGCCCGCCTTCGACGTCGTCGTCGAGAACTTCCGGCCCGGTGTGCTCGAGAGCATGGGAATCGGGTACTCCGTTCTCTCGGAGCGCGCACCGGGCATCGTCTACTGCAGCATCTCCGGGTACGGTCACACGCCCGGTCCGCGTCGTGACGATCCCGCTTTCGCGATCCTCGCCGAGGTCAGCGCGGGGGTCGTCGGCCGGGGAGTTCGGTCGGAGGATCCGCCCGTTCGCCTGTCGGCGCCGCTCGGTGATCTCTACCCGGCGGCGCTCGCCGTCTCGGGGATCTGCATGGCGCTTCTCCAGCGCGAGCGCACGGGCACGGGGGCGCACGTCGACATGGCGATGTACGACGCGCTCGTGTCGCTGAACGAGAATGCGATAACGATGTCGGCGGCGACGGGCGTCGAGATGCTGTCCACTGGAGCGCTCACTTATGCCGCCCCATTCGGGATCTTCCGTGCGGCGAACGGCCACATCTGCATTGCTGTGCTCGGCGAGAAGATGTGGAGGCGGTTCTGCGAGGCTATCGGACGACCGGATCTCGCGAGCCGTACCGACCTCGCGTCCGGTTCGGCTCGAGCGGAAGCCATGAAAGCCGAGCTCGGGGAAGCCCTCGAGAAGTGGCTCTCACCGCTCACGCGCGCCGAGGCCGTCGAGCGCCTCGTCTCCCACGGCGTGCCGGCCGGCATTGTGGCGACTCCCTTCGACGTCATCGGCTCCGCCCAGACCGAGGCGAGGAACCTTCTCTGGGAGGTGTCCTCCTACACCGGTGCACAGATCCGCACGGTCGCAAGCCCGATACGGATCTCGCCCCTGAGGTTCGCAGCTCCGGGACCCGTCCCGGCTCCAGGCGAGCATACGGTCGACGTACTGACGACAATCGGCGGCTATCGCGCCGACGAAGTCGACGAGCTCATCGCGCAAGGAGTCGTCGCGGACTGGAGGCCGTCGAAGCCGTGAAGGTCGGGCTCTGCGGGTGCGGGAACATGGGATCGGCAATCGCGGCGCGCCTCGTAAAGGCGATGAAGCTCGTCGTCTACGACCTCGAGTACGAGCGTGCACGAGCGCTCGAGGCCGAGCTCGGCGTCGCGGCCGCCGCGTCGCCTGTCGAGCTCGCCAGGGATGCACAGGCCGTCGTCCTCTCGCTCCCATCGCCTGCAGCGTCGCGAGAGATCGTCGAGGAGGTCGCGGCGCACGTGGCTCGCGGGGGCGTCGTCGTGGAGACGAGCACGGTCTCGCCTCGGGACATGTTGGCTCTCGAGCCCCTCTGCCGCGAAGCAGGTCTCTTTCTCGTCGAGGCAGCGATACTCTCCGGAGTCGCGCAGATGCGCGAAGGCCGCTCGATCCTCCTGGTCGGCGGAAGTGACGAAGCGGTGAACACCGCGGCGCCGGTCCTCGATGCGCTCGCCCCGCGGCAGGTGCGGCTCGGCGGGCTCGGGAGCGGGATGGCGGCCAAGGTGGCCAACAACGCCGTCTCGCACGCCGTGATGGTGGTCTTGCTCGAGGCGGCGGCGATCGCCGAGGCGTCGGGAGTGCCGCCGCACGTCCTCGCCGACCTCCTCTCGAGCCCTGACGGCGGCCTTCTACGGCCGCTCGAGCATCGCTTTCGCGAACGAGTGCTGGAAGGCGACTTTGAGGGAGGAATGCCGACCGAGGCGGCGCTCAAGGACTCGGAGCTCGCGCTGCGGATGGCTGAGGATGCCGGCGTCCCGCTCCACGCTCTGCGCGGGGCTCATGCTCCGTACAAGCTCGCCGTCGCCGCGGGCCACGGACGCCTCGACTACGCGGCGATCGCCCTCCTCTGGGAGGAGTGGACAGGCAGGTCTCTTCGAGCGGGCACTCGATCCGACGAGCAGAGCAGATGAGCCGCTCCGCGATCGCGGAAACGACTTCGGGCCGTACGGAGGGGCTCGTCGACGACGGCGTCCTCTGCTTCAAGGGAGTTCGCTACGGCGCACCCACGTGGGGACCGCGAAGGTTCCGCCCGCCAGTGCCGCCCGAACCCTGGACGAGGCCTGCGGACGCGACGGCGTTCGGCCCTTCGTGCCCGCCGACGCTCACGCCTGCCGACCGAGCCTACTTCCCAGCATCGCCGCTCTGGCTCGCCTACGCGGGCATCGACGAGTCCACCGAGTTCTCCGAGGACTGCCTGCGGCTGAACGTCTGGACGGGAGGGCTCGCCGATGGCGAGAGGCGGCCTGTCTTGTTCTGGCTGCACGGAGGCGGTTTCTCCTGGGGCTCCGGGTCGAGCCCGCTGAACGCGGGAGACGGGCTCGCTCGCGGGCACGGCGTGGTCGTCGTGACCCTCAACCATCGGCTCGGGATCCTCGGGTACCTGGACCTCGACGCGGTTGCCGGAGACGAGTGGGCAGGTTCGGGGGTCGCAGGCGTCCTCGACCTCCGCCTTGCGCTCGAATGGGTGCGCGACAACATCGAGGCCTTCGGCGGAGACCCGACGAACGTCACGATTGTCGGCCACTCAGGTGGCGGAGCGAAGGTCTCCACCCTCCTCGCGATGCCGAGCGCGCGAGGGCTCTTCCACCGCGCTGTGATCCAAAGCGGCGTGGTCTCGCTCCGGGCGATCGAGCCTGAGGAGGCGAGGGTGACCGCGACGGAGGTTCTCGCTCGCTGCGGCCTCGCAGCTGGGGAGGCGCGCAGACTTCAGGAGTTGGACACAGGCGCGCTGACCAAGCTCGGCGGCTCGTTCCGCTTCCGGCCGGTGTGCGACGAGGTGACGATGCCCGCTCATCCGTTCGATCCCGTCGCAGCACCGACCACCACAGGCATCCCGCTGCTGATTGGGACGACGAAGGACGACGCGGCGACGTTCAAGTTCGACTCCGATCCGGAATTTGCGTCACTCGACCAGGACGGCCTTCGTCGCCGTGTCGCGACCCATCCCGCAGCGGGCTTCGGAGAGGGTGCCGACGACGTGATCGCGTTCTTCTCGGAGCGCAATCCGGAGGCCTCCTGCGCCCGGCTGCTCGTCGACGTCGCGACCGCTACCGCGCGGGAGCGCGCGGTGCTGTTGTCCGAGCGGAAGCTTGCGCTCAGCAACTCGCCCGTCTTCACATACGAGTTTACGTTCGACGTCCCCATGCCGCCCGAGACCGCGTTTCCTGGTCAGCTCATGTCTCCGCACGCGGTTGAGCTGCCGTTCGTCTTCGACATCGCTCGGCGAACGCCACTCGCCGGTCGCCGTCCGGAGCGCCTCGACCTCGCCCGTCGCATGAGCTCCTGCTGGGTGGCGTTCATGCGCCATGGAGCGCCGAGCGCCTCAGGCGTGCCGGAGTGGCCCCGCTACGACCCCCAGCGGAGATCGCAGATGACCTTTGACGTCGCCCCGCATGTCGAGAACGACCCTCACGGCGCGGAGCGTCGTCATCTCCGAGACCTGCGCTCGAATCCCCTTGCGCTCGCCACTGGTCACCCATGAGCGTGGGCGAGAGAGCCGGCGACGTTCGTATCGCGGTCGGAGACGGTGGAGCGGTTCGAACGATCACTCTGTGCCGTCCGGAGAAGCGAAACGCCCTGACGCACGAGATGTTTTCCACGCTAACCGACGCGTTCACTCGAGAGCCGAAATCTCAGGAGCGCGTCACGGTGCTACGGGCGGAAGGTCCGGTGTTCTGCTCCGGCGTCGATCTCCGGCAGCGCTCGGAAGGCTCGCTCGAGGAGAGCCGGAGCCCTCTCGAGCTCCTCTGTTCTGCCGTGTGGCGCTACCCACTCCCCGTCGTGGCTGTGTTGAGTGGCGCGGCGATCGGAGGCGGCTTCATGCTCGTCGCCCACTGCGACTTCGTGGTCGCCGTGGAAGACGCCAAGGTGGGGAACTCAGCCGTCCAACTCGGGCTCGTACCCCCATGGCCGCTCTCGCGGCAGGTGGAAACTGCGGCGCGTTCTGCGCTTGCTCGCCGGCTGCTTCTGATGGGAGACCTCGAGCCAGCAACTCGGCTCGGCGCGGTGATGATTACCGCGGCTGTTCCCGCCGAGGTCGTCGAGGGCGAGCTCGACCGACTCCTCAAACGCCTGACGCAGAACGCTCCGCTCTCGATGCGCGCGATCAAGGCGACGCTGAACGCGGAGCTGTACGTCCCTGCCTCGCACCGCGAGGTCGTCGCGCTCATCCATCGCGCGCAGGAGAGCGACGACAGCAAGGAAGGCGTTCTCGCGCGTCGCGAGCGTCGCGAGCCGCGTTTCCTCGGTCGCTGAGCCTGGCCCCGCCGCCGTCTTCAGACGTCTGCGTCGCGGTACATGCGCTGATAGGGGATGCTCAGCACCTCTCGCGAGATCCGGACGTCGATCAGCATCGGACCAGGGTCCTCGACGAACGCGGCGGCGGCCTCTCGCAGAGCGTCGATCGACCGGACGAGCGCGCCGCGTCCGCCGAGGCTGACACCCACCTGCCCGAGGTCGGGAGTGGGAATCTCGGCCAGGGAGCTGTCGAGGCCGATCGCCGCCGACTTGTGGAGCTCCGCCCCCACTGCCTCGTCGTTCATGACGACGACGAGGAGGGGGACCTTGTAGCGGACCGCGGTCTCGAACTCGGCGAGATGCATCATCAGCCCCACGTCCCCCTCCATCAGGAACGCAGGCGTCCCGGTGGCGAGAACCGCGCCTATGGCCGTCGTCAATCCTTGCCCGATGCAGCCGAAGTGATGCTGCGCGACGATGAAAGGCCGCTGCCGTTGCAGGAGCATCGTCCCGAATCGCACCTGCTGTCCGCTGCCGAGCACGAGCCCCATCTCGGGCGGGATCAGGTTGTCGAGGAGGTGGCAAACGGCGCGCGGATCCACCGTCCCCGGTTCGAGCTCGACGACTGACTCGTCATAGAGAGCACTTGCCAGCCGCTCCTTGACCTCGCGCGTCCGGTAGCCCGTGGAGCGGACGGACTCCGCCGACAAGAGCTCGTCGAGCGCCTCGAGCCCGAGCTTGGCATCCGCCTGGATGTAGCACTCCGCCGCACGGCCTCCACCCATGACGACGTGCGGGCGGGAGTCGATGTGGATATAGCGCGCGAGCGGATAGGCGAAGCCGAGCCCCGTCGTATACTGGTTCAGGCTCGCCCCGACCGCGATGACGCAGTCGGTCTCCTGCAAGAGCTCGAGCGCGGTCCTCGTCGCGTACGCGCCGGAGATGCCGGCGTGGTAGTCGTCGTCGTTGAGCCAGTTCTTGGCGACGAGTGTGGTCGTCACAAGGGCACCGATCCGATCGGCTAGGCGGCGGGCGACCTCGCCGGCTCCCGCCTGCATGGCGCCTCTTCCCAGAATCAGGACGGGGCGCTCGCTCGCCCGTATGATCTCCGCTGCGGCTCGCAGGCGCTCGGGATTCGGCGCAGGAGGAGCTTGCGGGAAGAACGAGGACGACGCCACGTACTCCTGCTCGTCGAACTCCTCCTGCTGGATGTCCTCGGGCGCGCTGAGCACGATCGGCCGGGACTCGAGGCGGGCGCGATAGAAGGCGGTCCGGACTACCTTCTGCGCGTCGTCGGCAGAGGACAGGCGAACAAACCTCGCTTCGGTCGCCTCGGCGAAGCGCCGCTGGTCGAAGACCTGGGCGTTCTCGTCGTCGCTGACGGCAACGTCGCCGCAGAAGGCCACGAGCGGGGAGCGAGCGCGGCTGGCCACGACCATCGTCGTCGCGAGCTGCGCGTACCCCGGTCCGCTCGTCGTCGAACACACCCCGGGCTCGCCCCTCACACGGGCCCAGCCGTCGGCCATCGCCAACCCCGCCCCTTCGTGCCGGACGTCCACGATCCGCACGCCGAGCTCGTAGACGGCGTTCAGCCAGTGCATGTTGGCGTCGCCCATCATGGTGAAGACCATCGAGGTTCCTTCGGCCACAAACGCCTCGGCGAGGGCGTGGAAGACCTTCATCGAGCGACCAGTCTTACGTTCGCAGGGAGAGCCACGCGCCGTGCGAGTATACGGTTGCACGCAGATGCGTACATCAGCTCGTCGCCAGGTCCTCGAGCACGCATGCGAGCTCCTTCGTCCGGCTCAGGAACGGAGAATGGTCGGAGCCCACAAGCTCGATTGGTCGGATCCCGAGCCGCTCGGGCACCACGCGACGACTCCAGGCCGGGTTGGAGGCGCGATCCTCCGTGCAGAGCACGTAGCCGGCTGGAACGCCCGGCCACTCCTTTAGTGGAGTGACTTCGACGTAGGGCTTGAGAGCCTGGTCCCGGATGCGCTCCATCGCCCGGTCCGCATCTTCAGGGGCACAGTGGTGATAGAAGCGGTCGCGCAGGCCGGCTCGCCCGCCCTTGTACGGGAACAGGATGTCCGGCTCTGCCGCTTGCTGGTCTCGGAAGCTGAGCCCCGGCTCTGGAAGGAGGCCACAGACGAAGATCATGCGACGCACGGGGCGAGCGTGTGCCACGAGGGGAATCGTCAACCCTGCCAGCGAGTGGCCCACGAGCGCGACCGGCTCCTCGAATTCGCGTAACGCATCGACCACAACGGTCGCGTACTCGGCGGCGCCGGCCCCCTCGTCCTCGCACGGCAGGTCCATCGCGATCGCGCGGTGACCGCGACGCTCGAGCTCGGGGATGAGTCGTTCCCAACACCACGCGCCGTGCGCGCCTCCGTGGACAAGCCCGAAGGTCACCGCCGTGGAACTCACGTGCGATCGAGCGAGCTTGCGAGGAGCGCGGCGGTCCGGGCTGCCTCGTGCATGAAGAGGGGAGCGCTGGCCTCCTCGGCGAGCTCGAGGATGGCCTGGAGCGCCTCGGAGGAGGCACCAGGGTCGTACGCTCCATGGTCGCGGCCAGCGTGTCGCGCGACGGACGCGAGCGTGGCGTTGCCTGCAGAGCCCTTCGCGAGGTGGCCCGCCGCGGAATGCGAATCGATGCCAAACCGATCAAGCAGGACGAGCGCGTCGAGACTGGCCATCGCCTGAGCGGCGGTAACACCCCGTGCGATCCGAGCCAGCACCTCCGCCTCGGATCGTGCCAAAGGCCGAAGTCTCGTGGCTGCGCTCGCGATCCGCTCGAGCCAGCGGATCACGATCGGGTGGTAATTCTCGCCGAATCCAGCCGCGATCGTCCCGCGATAACAGGACGCAGCGACGCCGGCCATCGGTGACACGACTCCGCGCTCATCCGCGAGCTCGAGGAAGAGGCGAACGTCCTTCGCCATGTTCAGCGTGCTGAAGTGGCCAGGCCCAAGATCTCCGGGGAGAACGAAGGCGACGATGTGGTTGCTGAGCACCCAGCTCTCGGCTCCGTGCTCGCCGAGGTGCGTCGCGATCGCCTGCGGAGTGAGGCCGAGTAGCTTGCCGAGGACGAGCGCTTCGCAGATCGCGATGTTGCTGCAGGCGACGACAATGTTGTTCGCGATCTTCAGCGCCTTGACGGCGCCGAGTCCCTCGACGAACCGCAGCTCGGAGGCGATCGCCTGGAGGGCCGGCCGGAGCGCCGGCTCGTCGCGGCTGACGAAGAGCGCAAGCTCTCCTGCCGCCGCGGCCTGCGTGCCGCGCGTGATCGAGACACTGACCGCCGCTACTCCGACATCTGCGAGCGTGGAAGCGACCGTTTCGATGGTGCCGGGTGCGATGGTGCTCAGGTCTGCGTATACCTGCCCCGGCCGGGCGGAAGGGGCTAGCTCGTCCGCGACCAACCGGACGTGCTCGTCGGCGGGCAGGATCGTCAGGATGACATCTGCGTCCGAGATCGCGTCGGCAACCGAAGTCGCCCTGCGGCCCAGCCCGGCGAGCGCGTCCGCGCGAGCGGGATCGACGTCGTAGAGGGTGAGCTCGAGCGCGTCGGCCGCCGCGAGGCGACGAGCGATCGGCTGACCCATAGCGCCCAGCCCGATGATGGCGATCCTCACGGTTTCCGGTCCATCACAAGACGCGCAGGCTCGTGCACATGGTCATCGCATACCGTGGTATACATTGCTCGCGCGCCGGGTGCTGGCACAGGCGAATCGTCGAGCGGAAGGGGATCACTGTTGGAACACGTCAGAGTTGAGTTCGAACGAGGCGGGGCGGTCAAGACGATCGTTCTCGATCGCCCGGAGAAGCGCAATGCCTTGTCGCCTCCGATGTTCGACGCGCTGGTCGCAGCCTTCGAGACCGAGCCGGAGCCCGACGAGCGTGTCGTGCTGATCCGAGGCGAGGGACGCGTCTTCTGCGCCGGCGTTGATCTCTCCGAGCGGATCCAGAAGGGCTGGCCGCAGGAGAGCCCGCTCGTTCGTCTCTGCGAGGCGATGCGTGTCTATCCGCTCCCGATCGTGGCGGCGATGCAGGGAGACGCCATCGCGGGCGGCGCCATGATGACCCTCCATTGCGACCTGATCGTGGCGGCCGAAGGGGCGCGACTCGGCATGCCGCTCTCCCAGCTCGGAATCGCGCCTCCCTGGATCCTGACGAGTCGCACGATCGACCGCGCAGGACCCGCGCTCGGCCGGGAGCTCGTGCTTCTCGGCTACCCGATCTCGGCCGAGAGGCTCGCGGAGCACAACGTCGTGAACGCCGTCGTCCCCCACGAGCGCTTCGCCGGCGAGGTCGACCGAGTCGTGAACCGCCTCGTGCGCAACGCGCCGCTTTCCCTGCGCGCGGTCAAGGCAGCGCTCGCCAGCATCGGAGAGGCCGGCATCGGCACCCCCCGCGAGGGCGAAGACGCGCTCGTCCGGGCAGCGCTCGACAGCCGTGATGCCGTCGAGGGCATGCAAGCCCGCCTCGAGCGCCGCGAGCCGCAGTTCGAGGGGAGATAGCGAGCTCCGAGTGAAGGGCTCTCCCTGCCATGATCGGAGGCAGCGGCGGCGGTCGCTTGAGACACGGCAGGCGGAGGCGTGAACAGCGAGCGTAAGCCACCGCTCGACGGCGTCCGCGTCCTCGATCTTACGCGGTTCATCGCCGGGCCCTACTGCACCATGCTCCTGGCTGATCAGGGAGCCGAGGTCGTCAAGGTGGAGCCGCTGTCAGGGGAAGAGACGAGGGCGCTCGAGCCGATGCTGGGGGACGGGAACGCGCAGGTCGCCGTCTACTTCCTCCGCTTCAACCGCAGCAAGAAGTCCATTTGCCTCGAACTGAAGAGCGAGGAAGGACAACGGCTGTTCGAGCGGCTCGTGCATGAAGCCGACGTGCTCATCGAGAACTTCCGTCCGGGCGTACTCGAGAGGCTTGGGTTTGGCTGGTCCAGGCTCAGGGCCCTCAACGAGCGTCTCGTCTACTGCTCAATCACCGGCTTCGGACACTCGGAGTCCCCGTTTCGCGACTATGCCGCCTTCACGCCGATCGTGGAGGCGACGGCCGGAACCTTGATCTACCGCTCGCGCGATGAGCGTCCGACAATTGCCGGTTATCCCGTCGGGGACATCTATCCGGCCGCGCTCGCGAGCGCCGCGATCGCGATGGCCCTTTACCGGCGCGAGGCCGACGGTCTCGGCGCGCGCATCGATATGGCCATGTACGACGCGATGATCTCGATGAACGAGCGTGCGATCGGCATGTCGGCCATGCTTGGTGACGACATCCTTCCCGGCATCGCAGCTGATCTCGGCTCGGCTCCCTCGGGCGTCTTCCGCGCCCGCGACGGCTTCATGAGCATCTCCGTCGTCGGCGAGCGGATCTGGCGGCGCTTCTGCCACGCAATCGGGCGCGAGGACTGGCTCGAGGACGAGCGGCTCGCCTCGGGGCCGCTTCGGGCGGAGCACTTCGACTCGATCATCCTTCCGGGCATCGAAGATTGGTTGGCGGATCAGGATCGAGCCGGCGCGGTTCGCACGCTGACCGACGCCGGAGTGCCCGCCGCTGAGGTCGCTCGACCGGCCGAGATCGCAGCCTCCGAACAGGCTCGGACCAGGGACATGATCATCCAGTACCCTGCGCCGAGAGGCGTGGTCGCCACCGTCGTCGGGAACCCGATGCGCTTCGACGACGAGCAACGTCCGGCGGCAGGCGCCGCACCCGCCCCCGGCGAGCACACGCGAGAGGTTCTTCGCTCTTGGGTCGGGCTGGAGGACGACGAGATCGGGGCGCTACTCGCGTCGGGCGTCGTTCGACAGGATGGTGGATCGCCGTGAGCATTCGCGGCAAGGCGTTCATCGCGGGCGCCTTCGAACATCCGCTCCGGGAGATCCCGGATGCGTCGCTCGCGCAGATCCACGCGGACGTCGCGCTCGGAGCGCTCGCTGACGCCGGGCTTTCCTTGGACGACGTCGACGGCTACTTCTGCGCAGCCGACGCACCCGGCTTCGGGGGGATATCGATGGCCGAGTACATGGGCATGCGTCCCCGGTACGTCGACACGACGGAGAGCGGCGGCTCGTCCTACGTCGCACACGTAGGTCACGCCGCCGCAGCGATCGCCGTAGGGAAGTGCCGGGTCGCCCTGGTTACCTTGGCAGGGAAGCCGCGGACCGGTGGGTCGCCGCCGGGAGGGAGCATGGGCGACCCGCAGGCGCCGGAGACATCATTCGAAGTGGCGTACGGCCCCACGACTCCCTCGCTCTACGCGCTCGCAGCTAAGCGCCACATGCACGAGTTCGGCACAACCTCAGCGCAGCTCGCAGAGATCAAGGTCACCGCGTCGCGCCACGCCAAGCACAACCCGAACGCGCTCCTCCAGAAGGAGGTGACGGTCGAGGAAGTGCTCGAGTCGCCGATGGTCAGCGACCCCCTCCACCGCCTGGACTGCTGCGTGGTCACCGATGGCGGCGGCGCAGTCGTTGTCGTCGCGCCCGAGATCGCACAGGCCCTCGAACGCGACTGCATCAAGATCCTCGGCCACGGAGAGTCGCCGAAGCACACAGACAACGGCCGGGTCGACCTGACGTACACCGGCGCCGTCTGGTCCGGCCCGTTGGCATTCGAGGAAGCCGGCACCACTCCGAAGGACATCGACTACGCCTCTATCTACGACTCGTTCACCATCACCGTCCTCGAAACGATCGAGGACCTCGGCTTCTGCGAGAAGGGCGCAGGTGGCCCCTACGTGGAGAGCGGGGCGCTGCGTGCCCCGGACGGCGAGCTCCCGTTAAACACGGACGGGGGTGGGCTCTGCAACAACCACCCGAGCAATCGGGGTGGCATGACGAAGATCATCGAAGCGGTCCGCCAGCTTCGGGATGAGGCCAATCCCGCCGTGCAGGTGGGGGATTGCCAGCTCGCGCTCGCCCACGGCACGGGCGGATCCTTGGGCACGCGTATGGGGAGCGCGACGCTGATCCTCGGTCGGGAGGACGCATGACGGGCGAGCTGCCGAGGCCCGAGCCAGTCGTCAGCCCCGAAGCCCGTCGGTTCTGGGAGGCGACGGGCGAGCAACGCCTGCGGCTCCAGCGTTGCTCCGAGTGCGCGGCTGTCGTCTGGTATCCGCGCGGCATCTGTCCCGACTGCTCAAGCTCGAACCTCGACTGGTTCGAGGCAAGCGGACGTGGACTCGTTTACAGCTTCACGATCAACCACCGTGGAACGGGCCCGTACGAAGGCATCGGCCCGTACATCCTTGCCTACGTCGAGCTCGAGGAGGGGCCACGCATGCTGACCAACATCGTCGACTGCGACTCTGAGAAGCTCCGGATCGGCCAGCTCGTGGAAGTTCGCTTCGCCGATACTGGGACTGGCACGGCGCTCGTCCGCTTCACCCCCGTGGAGACCGTCGCAGATGGCTGATCTTGGCGGTCGAGTGGCGCTCGTGACGGGTGGCGGCCGCGGCATCGGCGCGGCCACGTCGCGGCGCTTTGGGCGAGAAGGCGCAGCCCTCGTCCTCGCCGCCCTCGAGAGTGCACCCGGGGGGGAGGTCCGCGACGAGATCGTCGCCACTGGCGGACGCGCGCTCGCAGTCTCATGCGACGTGACCAGTAGGGAAGACGTCGAGGCCGCAGTCAGCCGAGCCGTCGGCGATTTCGGCTCCCTCGACATCCTCGTCACCTGCGCCGGGATCACGCGCGACAATCTGATCCACAAGCTGAGCGACGAGGACTGGGACTCCGTGATCCGGACGCACCTCACGGGCACCTTCCTCTGCGCCCAGGCGGCGCAACGGGAGATGGTCGCCCGTAAGCGCGGGGCGATGGTCTTTCTCTCCTCGGGGTCGGCACGAGGTAATCGCGGTCAGGCGAACTACTCGGCGGCGAAGTCCGGCATCGAGGGACTCGCCCGAACGCTCGCGATCGAGCTCGGGCGCTTCGACATCCGCGTCAACGTTGTCGCTCCGGGCTTCATTGACACTCGTATGACGCGAGCGATCGCCGAGCGAACCGGACAGGACTACGGGGAGATCACGCGCGCCTATGCGGAACGCCTCCCGCTCGGACGCGTGGGCCAGGCGGACGAGATTGCATCGGTCATCGCGTTCTTCTGCGGAGACGACTCGGGCTACGTCACAGGCCAGACACTCCACGTCCGCGGCGCTCCGTGAGGAGGACAGCCGCGTGACGGCGCCCGACGATTCGACCCGCGACGCTAGCCCGGTGGCGACGCCTGGGAACGAAGACGGCACCACCAATCGCGTCCTCGGGCGGTTCGAGATGATGATCGAGCGAGGCAAGATTCGCGAGTTCGCACGAGCAACCGGCGCGACGCATTCCGCGTACTTCAACGACGAGCGCCCGCCGATCCCTCCGACGTTCCTCGCGTCGGCCGCTCTCTGGCAGCCTCCTGATGTTCCGCGGCCGTACCAGGCGCTCGGAATGGACCTCCGTCGCGTGCTCCACGGGGAACAGGAGTACCGCTTCTACGGGTCCATGCCTCGCGCCGGCGACAGGCTCGTAGTCGAGATCCGCGTCGAGTCGGTCAACGAGAAGGATGGTCGCCGCGGAGGCACCATGCGACTGGCTCGTATCGTCAGCGACTTCACCGACGAGACCGGACGACTCGTAGCCCAGGCATGGTCGACGACGATCGAGACGGGTGCTTCCGCATGAGGCTGAGTGAGCTGGCGGAGGGCCAGGAGCTCCCGTCGAGGGAGTTCGGTCCGATCACGAGAACCGACATCGTCCGTTACCAGGGTGCGAGCGGCGACTTCAACCCGATCCACCACGACGAGCCCTTCGCCCGCGAAGCCGGGTATGAGAGCGTCATCAGCGTCGGCATGCTCCAAGCCGGGTACGTCGGAACATACTGCGTCGATCTCTTCGGCCCGGAGAGCGTTCGCGAGCTTCTGGTCCGCTTCAAAGACACGATCGCGCCCGGGGACATGGTGACCTGCGGCGGGAGGGTGTCCTCGGTCGAGGAAGTTGCTGGCCGAGACTGCCAGGTGACGATCGAGCTCCAGATGCAGCGAGGTGCCGAGGTCTGTGTACTCACTGGCCGAGCGACGATCGTGTCGGGCGGTTCGCCCCGGAACTAGGTAGCCCAAGTACCAGTGCGGAGTACCGTCTGGAGTACCGGCTTGTCTCCGCGAGGTGCACGTCGTTGCAGCTAGCTGCTGGCATCAATCAATCAATCAGCCGCAGGCACTTTCAGCCTCTTGCTTCGCGCTGCAGCTGTGGGGTCAAGACTTTTAATCCCATCCCAGGGCCTGATTTGTGCAGGGCCGCCGGGTTCCATCACTACGGAGGTTGTGCTCTCGACGCCGGTGTCACCCTGTGCGTCGGCGGTTTCAGGAGGGGTCATCGTCGCGGCCAGCGTCAAGGAGCTCGCCTACGAGTCCGACTCGAGCCGGCGTTTTGCGCGCGCTCGCGTGAGCGTCGACACACTGGCCGGCGTACGAGAACGGGTGGCCGCTCCAGCTGCCACCTCGCGTCTAGCCTCGAACAGCGTTGTCTAATCCGAAGTTCCCTCACCAATCAGGTCCGCGCTAGCCGCTGATCCCGCACGGGGAG
>JBBDRM010000063.1 GCA_040905475.1 Actinomycetota bacterium | reverse complement strand
CAGCGTGAGCGGGGCTACTGCGCGCCACCCCCGTCCGACGAGCGGGCATGCAACTGGCGCAGGACGTACTGGAGGATCCCACCGTGGCGGTAGTACGCCGCTTCGTTGGGGGTGTCGATGCGCACCGCTGCCTCGAAGGACAACGGGGTGGAACCGTCGTCGGGGGAGGCGGTGACCCGCACGGTGCGCGGCAGCCCTCCGGGACCATCGCCGGCGGCGGTCAGCCCCGCGATGTCGATCGTCTCGGTGCCGGTCAGGCCGAGCTCCTCGGCAGGGGCCGGCAACTCCACGGGCAGGACCCCCACACCGACGAGGTTCGAGCGGTGGATGCGCTCGTAGGACTCGGCGAGGATCGCCCGCACCCCGAGGAGGGCGGTGCCCTTGGCCGCCCAGTCGCGGCTCGAGCCTGCGCCGTACTCCTTGCCGGCGAGCACGAGCAGCGGAACGGCGGCCGCCTGGTACCGCTCGGCTGCCTCGAAGATCGTCGTCTGGTCATTCGTGGGCAGGAATTCCGTGACGCCACCTTCGGTCCCCGGGACGAGCTTGTTCCGCAACCGGATGTTCGCGAACGTTCCGCGGACCATGACTTCGTGGTTGCCGCGGCGTGCGCCGTACGAATGGAGCTTGTCGGCCGAAACCCCGCGCGATGCAAGCCATTCGCCTGCCGGCGATCCGGCCTTGATCGATCCCGCGGGGGAGATGTGATCGGTCGTGACCGAGTCGCCGACCCAGACGAGCACCCGCGCGCCGGTGACGTCTTCGACGGGCTTCGGCTCCAGGCCGACGCCTTCGAGGAACGGTGGGCGGGCGATGTAGGTGGAGTTCGCATCCCATCGGTAGATCTCGTCCTCCGGAACCGGCAGACCGCGCCACCGTTCGTCGCCCTCGGTGATCGAGGCGAACCGTGAGCGATAGGACTCGGGGTCCGTTGACTGCTCGATGGTGCGACGCACCTCCTCGGGCGACGGCCAGATGTCGCGGAGGAAGACGGGCTTCCCTTCGGTGTCGGTTCCGAGCGGATCGGTCGTGAGGTCGACGTCGACGGTGCCGGCGAGCGCGAACGCAACCACGAGCGGGGGAGAGGCGAGGTACGCGAGCCGGACCTGGGGATGGATCCGTCCCTCGAAGTTTCGATTCCCGGACAGGACGGCGGCGACCGCCAGATCGGAGGTGTCGACGGCGCGTGCGACGTCCTCGGGGAGCGGACCAGAATTCCCGATACACGTCGTACAGCCGAACCCCACCAAGAAGAAGTTCAGCTTCTCCAGCTCCTCGAGCAGTCCGGAGCGTCGCAGGTAGTCCTCGACGACCGGCGAGCCCGGCGCGAGGCTGGTCTTGACCGTCGGTGAGACGCGAAGCCCCTTGGCGGCGGCGTTCCGCGCGAGCAAGCCGGCGCCGATCATCACGGACGGGTTGGACGTGTTCGTGCACGACGTGATCGCCGCGATCACCACGGATCCGTCGCCGATCTCTGCTTCTCCCTGCACGGTCGGCACCTTCACGCGACGGATCGCCGGCGCTTCGACGAGGTCGGAGTCGTTGCCGCCGGGATGCACCCCGCGCAACACGTCGAGCTCGTCGTGGAAGCTGTCCGGCATCCGTGGGAGCGCGACGCGGTCCTGGGGCCGCTTCGGCCCGGCGAGCGACGGCTCGACCGATCCCAGGTCGAAAGAAAGCGTCTCCGAGTAGGTCGGCTCGGCGCCGGGTTCGCGCCAGAGCCCTTGCTCCTTCGTGTAGCGCTCGACGAGGTCGATCAGATCCGCGTCTCGTCCGGTGGCGCGCAGGTACGCGATGGTCTGCTCGTCGACCGGGAAGATTCCTTCCGTCGCGCCGTACTCCGGAGACATGTTCGAGATCGTCGCGCGGTCGGGCACCGCCAGCGAGGCCAGCCCGTCACCGTAGAACTCCACGAACTTCCCGACGACCCCGCGTGCGCGCAACAGCTCGGTCAACGAGAGCACGAGGTCCGTCGCGGTCGAGCCCGACGGCAGGGTACCGGTGAGCTTCACCCCCACGACGATCGGCGTCAGCATCGTGACCGGCTCGCCGAGCATGGCCGCTTCGGCTTCGATGCCGCCGACGCCCCATCCGAGCACGCCGACGCCGCCGATCATCGTCGTGTGCGAGTCCGTCCCGACGAGCGTGTCGGGGTACGCGATCGTTTCGCCGCCGTCGTCGCGGGTCATGACGACCCGCGCGAGAAACTCGAGGTTCACCTGATGCACGATCCCGGCGCCCGGCGGCACGATCATCATTCCCCGGAACGCGCGTTGCGCCCATCGGAGGAACGCGTACCGCTCGCGGTTCCGCTCGTATTCGAGGTCGACGTTCCGCTCGAAGGCCTCGCTCATGCCGAAGAAGTCCACGAGAACGGAGTGATCGATCACGAGGTCGGCGGGGATGATCGGGTTGACCCGCGTCGCGTCGCCGCCCAAGCCCGCGACCGCGTCCCGCATCGCTGCGAGGTCGGCCACGCACGGCACTCCGGTGAAGTCTTGCAAGACGACGCGAGACGGGAAGAACGGGAACTCGACCGGCTGCGTGCCGGGCCAGTCCGCGAGCGTCTCGAGGTGACCGGGGTCGGCGCCGCCGCCTTGATTGCGGAGCGCGTTCTCGAGGAAGAGCCGGACGACGTACGGCAGTCGCGCCAGGCGGCTCGGGTCTAGGACCCGATCGAGCCGTGCGATGCCGACGGAACCGCCGGCTACCTCGAGCTTTGCACGTGCGCCGTTTGTACTGGCCATCACCGACATCTTAGAGCCTGAGGCTCAGAGAGGTATCCGGACGCCGGGCGCCGAATCGAGTCCCCATGCGCCGATCCTTGCTGGTTCTCACGTGCGTGCTCGCCGTCTCGTGGAGCGCGGCCGCCGTCATCCCCGAACAGGTCCCCGATCTCCCGGTACTTGCCCCCGAGATCGCGCCCGGCCGGATCGTTGTCGCTCCGGCCGCTCCCATCGCGCCCTCCGGGAAGATCGTCGACGGAGACGTGTCGGACTGGATCGGCGCTCCCACCCGGCTGGGGGGAACCGCGATCTATTCGGAGGGGGAGTACGTCTACTCCGATTTCATCGGCGACGACTGGGGCGCGGACGACGGACGCGACGCCGAGCGTCTGGCGACGCTCGATCCGCTGCGCGAGCTCGAGCCACGCACCTACCGTTTGGATCCGGTCGGGCAGGTGCTCGGCGACGAGTTCGGGCTCGAAGGGCCGCCTTTGCTCTCGGCCGAGCCAGAGTACGGGGACGCCGCATACCCCGAGGGCCTGGGTCACGAAGCCGACATCGCCGAGGTGCGCGTCGCCGCCGACGCCGATCGACTGCACTTCCTGGTTCGCACGGCGCTGATGAAGGCGACTCCTGGGACCGCCGTGCTGATCCTCCTGGACATCGCGCCCGGCGGTGCTTTTCCTGCCCCCGGCGGGATAACGACGGGAGCGGAGATCTCCTTGCTCGTTTCCGGCAACGAGATCATCCGATACACGAAGGAGGGTTCGGTACTGCCGCTGCCCCCCGGCGCGTGCGGCGACGATGGCTGCTCCCCGGCGTGGGAAGCCGCCACGAACCCGGATGGTTTCGACAACGCGGTGGAGGTCATGATCCGCCCGTCGCGGTTCGGGCTCGAGGGGCTATCGCCGCTCGGGATCGGCGTCGCCACTGGGCTCGTGAACACGGACGGGACCGACTTCGCCGATGTATCCACCGGAACGGCGACCGCCGACCTTTTCAACGTCGCCTTCCGAACCGACGAGCCGGTGCGTATCCGGATGGACCGCGAGCAGGCCCTGGCGTTGCTGGCCGGCGACATCGACCGCTACCTCGCGAAGATCGATCTCGCCAAGCTCGCCGCGGGCGCAACCGAATCCTTCGAGCCCGGTCCCGGCTATTACGAGCGCGTGTTCCTGTCGGACTCGCCGGTCGCGCGCGAGACCTACGGCAGCAGCGAAAGCCAGGGGATCTACCAGCACTACGGCCTCTACATCCCGACGACGTACGTTCCCGAGACGCCGAGCCCCGGGCTCCTCTGGCTCCATCCGCGCTCCAGCGGCACCACCCACCTCGCCGGTGCATGGGTGCCGGGCATCATCCGGCAGCTCGGCGAGCGCAGCGGACGCGTCGTATTCTCGCCGAGCGCGCGGGGGTCCTCGACGTGGTACGTCGGGCGCGGCCATGAGTCCTTCTTGGAGACGTGGGACGACGCGATGGCATCGTTCTCCATCGATCCGGATCACGTGGCAGTCGCGGGGCATTCGATGGGCGGCTTCGGCTCGTATCTCGTAGGTCTGTTGTACCCGGACCGCTTCGAAGCGGCGTTCCCGATCGCCGGCGCCACGACCCAGGGCGCGTGGCTCGGCGTGGGTGCTCCGATCGAGCCGCAAGACGGCGGAGACCCCGAGGCCGAGCTGATGTTCAACATCATCGAGAACGCGCGCAACGTGCCCTATGTCATCTTCCAGGGCACCGACGACGAGCTCGTCTGGGTGACCGGCGTCACCCGGATGGCTTTGCGCTTCGACGAGCTCGGCTATCGGAACCGTCTGTATCTGCTCCTCGGTCAAGAGCACTATTCACCTCTGATCGTCGACGAGTGGTCCGACCCGGGTCGTTATCTGGACGGCTTCGAGCGCGACCCGAACCCGGCACGGGTCACCTACAAGGTCTGGCCGGCGCTCGAACGACAGGTCGAGACGGTGGGTACGCCCGAGGGGACGACGCTCGACTACACCTTCGACGGCGCCTACTGGGTCGACGGCTTGAGGATCCGCAGCGGTGATCCGGCATCGCCGGGCACGACCGGAGTCTTCGACGCCACCACGCACGGCCGCGGCGTCCCCGCGTATCTGACGATCCCTGAGGCGAGCGTGGCCGCGATCGGTCACACGGCCCCGTTCACGATGGCGGGGCTCTCGTGGCTCGGCACGGGTACGTCTGCGCCGATGAACGCGTTCGACGCGACGCTCACGAACATCGCCACGGCGGAACTAGACGTTGCGCGGATGGCCCTATCCACCGCGGGCGCGATCACGGCGACGGTCACGACGGATGGGCCGGTCGTGCTGCGTCTCGCGGGCGCGTGGGGCTCGGCGCCGACCGTAACCGGCGCGACGGGCTCTTATGCCGCCGGCGTGCTCGAGATCACCATCTCGTCGGCGGGAAAGCACGCGATCACGATCACTCCGTAGCGGCTCGTACCGATCCGCTACCGCGAGGATCGAGCTCAGCGCAGCGCGTCGTGGATCGAAGGACGCGGTCCCGAGTCCGCCGGCGACGGCGAGAGATCGCGGAGCGCTGCCGGGAGCGCCGCGAGTGTCGCCGCGCACCGTTCGCGCGCGGCGACAAGAGCAGGTTGTTCAATCGCACGGCCGTCGGCCATCACATGCGACAACAGCGCGCGCGCACCCGCCACGGCCTCGCCCTGTGGGGCGATCACGTCGGAGAATCCCTCCCGACGCCACACCTGTTTGCGGCCGCCGAGCGTTTCTTTCGCCGGCGATCGCTTCGCGCGGATCCGCCCCGCATATTCGGCGAGCTTGTAGACGCCGGGAAGCACGGGCGCATCCGCAACGACGCCGAGCTCGGTGCCGACTCCGAACGCGTCTACCGGTGCACCGGAGGCGACGATCTCTGCGATCCGCTGCTCGTTCAGATCTCCCGACGCGAAGATTCGGACGGAGGGCAGTCCCGCTCGCTCGAAGACCGCACGCGCCATCCTCGCGAGGGCGATCAGGTCCCCCGAGTCGAGACGGATGCCGCGCAGCGTCTGCCCGCGCGCCGCCATCTCCCGCCCCACCGTTGCCGCACGCCGGATACCTTCCTCGGCGTCGTAGGTGTCGACGAGCAGGACCGCCGCCTCGGGGAACTCCTCCGCGTAGGCCCGGAACGCTTCCGTCTCGTCGTCGAACGCCATCACGTACGAGTGCGCCATCGTGCCGAGCACCGGGATGCCGAACGTCTTTCCGGCGAGCACGTTCGAGGTCCCCGCCGCGCCGGCGACCCACGCCGCCCGCGCCGCATTGAGGGCCGCGTCGGCTCCGTGGTCACGGCGCAACGAGAAGTCGACCACGTCGCGTCCTTCCGCCGCGAGGACGCATCGCGCCGCCTTGCTCGCGACGGCCGAGGGATACAGCATCGCGTTGAGCAGGAACGTCTCGACGAGCTGCGCTTCGGGAAGCGGCGCCGTCACGCGGAGGATGGGCTCGCCGGCGAAGAACGCCTCGCCCTCGGGCATCGCCCATACCTCTCCGGTGAAGGTCAGGTTTGCGAGCCACTCCAGGAACGTGTCGTCGAACCGTTCGAGCGAGCGCAGATAGGCAACGTCATCGGACGTGAAACGCAGGGTCGCCAGGTAATCGAGTGCACCCTCGAGCCCGCACGCGATGAGGAAGCGGCGGTTGGGAGGAAGATGCCGTACGAAAAGGTCGAACGTGGCCGGCGCGGTCATCCGCCGTCGCCAGTACGACTGAAGCATCGTCAGCTGGTAGAAGTCGGTCAGCAGGGCTCGGTGGTCGCCGGGCCGATCCGAAGAGGCGCTCACGCTTTGAGAACCCTACGGGCTCTCCGCGCCGAGTTTCCTGGCCATCATGGAGGCGGCGAGTGCGCCTCGCCCCTCGTGGTTAGGGATGGATGAAGCCCGACCCTGGCTTCACGACCATCAGCACGATGATCGCGATGAGCAGAACCGTCAGGAACTGACCGCCCATTGCCACCTTCTTCATGAGCGCGCCGAACTCCGGTCCGAACTGATCGGCCTCGGCAAGGTGCAGAGCCTTCTTCGCGTTCGCGCCTTGAACGAAGATGGCGAAACCCATCGCCACGATGTAGAGGATGATCCCGATGAGGAGCCAGCGGCCGTGGCTCTCGAACGGATTCCATTGATTCTTCCCGTTGAGGATCAGCAGCGCTCCCGAAAGCGGCTGGAGCGTGAGGGCGAGCGGGTTTACCCACTTGTTCTCGATGAACTCGACGGTCCCGATCGCCCACGCGACGGGCGCTCCCTGTTTCTTAGCCCGCGCCCCTATGAACGAGTAGGCCACCGTCGGGCCGAAGATGAAGACCGCACCCAGGATGTGGATCGCGAGCAGGAAATTCTGCCACGGCATGGCTCCCCCTTCGTCGTCCTAGCACCCCTCGGCGCCCGGATTGTACGACCCGTCTGCCTCGGTGTTAAGGACCCCGTTACCCTTGGGTAAGACCCCTTCCGAGGGTAGAATCCCTTCGGGCCAAGATCCTGGCCGGGAATCCAGGGGCGCCTCAGGAGGGTATCCCCGATGTGGGCCGCATCAGACGAAGCGCTTCTCGCCGGACTCGCCTCCGGCGATACCGACGCCATCGCCGCCTTCGTGCGCCGTTTCCAGCGCCGGGTCTTCGGGCTCGCGATGGCGATCACCGGGGACCAGGGCGTCGCCGAGGACGTCGCTCAGGAGGCATTCGCCCGGGCCTGGCGCCATGCGCAGGCCTACGACGCCAGGCGCGGACCGGTGGCCGCCTGGCTGCTCGCGATCACCCGGAACCTGGCCATCGACGCCATGCGGCTCCGCCGCGCCGAGCCCATGGACCCCGACGCCCTGCTCGCCATGGGGATCCCGGCGCCCGAAGCCGGTCCGGACGAGCGGGCGATCGCCGGCGAGGACATCGGGCGCCTTCGGCGCGCGATCATGGAGCTCCCGTTCGACCAGCGCCGCGCGCTCGTCCTCGCCGCCTTCTACGGGCGGACCGCCCGCGAGATCAGCGACTCGGAGAAGGTGCCGCTCGGTACGGCCAAGACCCGGATCCGCGCAGCGATGATCAAGCTGCGCTCGGCATTCGAGGTCAAGAGTGAGCGAAGCGACCTGCGATGAGGTACGCGAGCTCGCTCCGGAACTCGCGCTAGGGATCGCGGCCGGAGAGCAGCGCGCTCGCGCGCTCGTCCACATAGCCTCCTGCACCGACTGTCGCACACTCGTCGAAGAGCTCTCCCGCGCCGCCGACTCTCTCCTGCTGCTGGCGCCTCCCAAAGAACCGCCGATCGGTTTCGAAGCTCACGCCGTCGACCGCGTGCACGGCCTGCGGCCCGGCCGGCGCCTCAAGATCGTGGCGGCGGTCGCCGCGATCGTTCTCGTCTCGATCGGTGGAACGTTCGCGATCATGACCGCAGCGACCCGGCGCGACCGCGACCTCGCCAATCGCTACCTCAACATCATCGAGCGGCAGGGCGAGCTGGTCGCCGCTTCGCTCCGCACGTCCGACGGAGGTCCGGCCGGTCAGGTGTTCGCGTACTCGGGCCCGGCGAACTGGGTCTTCATCGTCGTCGACGCCGCGAGTGGCTCGGGCATGCACGACGTCGTCTTCATCCCCAAGTCTTCCGCTGCGGTCACGGTCGGGCGGATCCGGCTCGTGGACGGTCGCGGCTCGTGGGGGAGCACGACCGGGCTCAACGTACGGGACTTGACCGTGCAGCTGATCGCCGCCGACGGAAAACCCGCGTTTCAGGCCGCGATCAACCCGGCGACGGGTTAGGTTTCGGTTCGCAGGGCCGCCGAGCGGCTGGGGTGCCGGAGCTTCGCGAGCGCCTTCGCCTCGAGCTGACGGATCCGCTCGCGAGTGAGCCCGAATCTACGACCGACCTCCTCGAGGGTAAGCGGCTCCTCGCCGGTCAGCCCGAAGCGGAGCGCGAGGATCTTCTGCTCGCGTTCGGTCAACGTCGAGAGCACCTTTTCGAGCTCCTCGCGCCCGATCCCCGATAGGACTTCGTCGAACTGTCCGGCCGCCGCTTCGTCGGGGACGAACTCCCCGAGCGTCGCTTCGCCGGCCTCCCCGACGGGGGTCTCGAGCGAGAGCAGGTTCGCGGCAAGTCCGCGCAGCTCGCGAACACGGGCGACCGGGAGCCGCGCGGCCCGCGCGACCTCTTCGTCGGTGGCCTCGCGTCCATACTGGGCTTCGAGCTCCGCGCGGGCGCGGCGGACCCGCACCAAGAGTTCGTGGACGTGGACCGGCAGCCGGATCGCGCGGCCGCGGTCGGCGATCCCACGCTGGATCGCCTGACGGATCCACCACGTCGCGTAGGTCGAGAACTTGAAGCCCTTGCGCCAGTCGAACTTGTCCACCGCGCGCATCAGGCCGATGTTGCCCTCCTGGACGAGGTCCAGAAGCGGGATGCCCGTGGCACGGTAGCGCCGGGCGATCGACACGACGAGCCGGAGGTTCGCCTGGACCATGTCGTGCTTGGCCATCTCCCCGTCCCGAACGGTGCGTTGCAGCTCCCGCTTCTTCGTCGCCGGGATCGAGCCGTTCTTGGCCAGACGCTTCGCGGCCTTCACCCCGCCCTCGATCCGCTTGGCCAGCTCGACCTCCTGCGCGGCGTTGAGCAAGGGATAGCGGCCGATCTCGCGCAGGTAGGTGCCGAGCGCGTCGAGGTCCCCCAGGCCGGCCGCCTCTTCGGGTTTGGGTGCCCGAGGTGGAGCCTCCTCCTCGACCTCGATGTCCTCTGCGACCTCGGCGAGGAGCTCCGCGTCTTCGACCTCGGCGTCGTCGTCCTCGGCCTCTGCGGCCTTCGGGTTCTCTTCCTCAGTTCTTTGAGCCATCACACCTCAATCCAAGCAATCCGGTCATTCCGGTCCCGGTCTTTGGGAGCCGTCACGACGATTCTCTCAATTCTGGGCCTCGGACGCACGCCGGTCCGAAGCCTCGGCGATCTCGTGCCGTTCGCCGCGACCCATTCGTGTACCGTTTGGCCCGTGCCGCCCACCGTATCCCTCGACGCAGTCGTCGTCGGCGCCGGCCACAATGGCCTGGTAGCGGCCGCATATCTGGCCCGAGCCGGCCGCGCGGTCACGGTTCTCGAACGCCGCGAGATCGTCGGAGGGGCGTGTGTCACTGAGGAGATCGCCCCCGGTATCCGTACCTCTTCGGGCGCATACTCCTTGTCCCTGCTCCTGCCCGAGATCTGGCAGGAACTGGAACTTGCTCGCCGCGGCCTCCGGGTGATCCCGAAAGACCCGCAACTGTTCATACCCCTCCTCGACGGCGGTCACCTCTTCATCTGGCGAGACCCGCAACGGACCCACGAGGAGCTCGAGAAGTTCTCGTCCGGCGAGGCCGATGGCTATCGGCGCTTCAACGCCTTCTGGGACGAGGCCGTCGCTCTGCTCAGGCCGTGGCTCCTCCGCGAAGCCCCCTCGCTCGCAGAAGTCCGGACCCAGGCTCAACGCAGCGGGCAGGGCGAGATATTCCGCCTGGCCGTGGAAGCGTCCGCCGCCGAGGTCGTCGAGCGGTTCTTCTCCACCGACGCGATGCGCGGGGCGCTGGTATCTCAGGGCGTGATCGGCACGGCGTCCTCCCCGCGCGACCCCGGCACGGCGTACGTGATGGCCCACCATCTGCTCGGAGGTGTGGACGGCATCGACGGCACGTGGGGGTACGTCGCCGGTGGGATGGGGTCCGTCACCCGCGTCATCGCCGAGGCTGCCGCCGAAGCCGGCGCGACGATCCGAACCTCGGCTCCGGTCGAGGAGATCCTTCCCGGCGAGGGCGTGCGCCTCGTCGGCGGCGAGGTTGTGCGCGCGCGAACCGTGCTCTCGAACGCCGACCCGAAGCGGACCTTCCTGACGCTCCTGTCCGAGGATGCCCTCGAACCCGGAGTCCGGAGGGCCATCGAGGCGATCGACACGCGCGGCTCGGTCGTGAAGGTGAACCTCGCGCTGAGCGAGCTTCCCCGCTACGTCGGGTTCGCGGACGACGGCGTCGGCCCCCAGCATCGCGGGACCGTCGAGATCTGTCCGTCGATCGATTACCTCCAGCGCGCTTGGGAGCAGGCCGACGCCGGCGACGTCTCGGAGGAGCCCTTCATGGAGGTGTTCTGCGGGACGGCCGTCGACGATTCGCTGGCACCGCCCGGCGTGCATGTCGTCTCGTGCTTCGCGCAGTACGCACCGCGATCCGACCGCCGAAGCTGGGAGCAGCAGCGCGAAGTGGCCGGCGACGCGGTGATCGCCACACTGGCTCGATACGCGCCCAACGTCGCGGGATCGATCATCGTGCGCGAGGTGCTCGGGCCTCCGGATCTCGAGGACCGATTCGGCTTGACCGGCGGCAACATCTTCCACGGCGAGATCCTCCCCGGGGCCTTGTTCGGAGAGCGACCCGTTCCCGGATGGGGCGGCGGCGCGAGAACGCCGGTGCGGGGTGTGTATCTGTGCGGTGCCGGCGCTCATCCGGGCGGAGGCGTGATGGGTGCACCGGGTCGGAATGCCGCTATGGCCGTGCTCGAGGATCTGTCGCGGGAGGACGGCTGAGGGTCCGCGGCGAAGTCCGAGGGATGCGCCGGATCGCGTTCGCCCTCGCTTCGTTGCTCGCGATGCTCGCGACGCCTCCCCTCGGACATGCGGCCGTCCCCGCGTGTCCCGGCGACGACGGGGCGCCCGGCCGCGTCGTGACCGGAACGTTCGAAAAGTCACTCGAGGGTGCGTACGTGCTCGTGCCGTTCGAGGTTCCGGCCGGCTCGACGAGCGTCCGCGTGAAGATCTGCTACGCCCAGCCCGAACTGCCGCTGTCGGCGCCCGGCGTGCCGTACTCGGTGAAACACACGCTCGATCTCGGCCTCTACCAGACCCGCGGAGACAACTTCTACGACGAGGACGAGTTCCGCGGTTGGGGCGGCTCGAGCCGGCCGAACGTCCTCATCACGCCCGAGGACTCGACCACCGTCGGATTCAAGCCGGGACCGATCCCGGCGGGGGATTGGGCGGCAGAGATCGGGCTTGCAGCGATCGGCGGCCTGACGGAAGGGGACCTCAACGATGCCGTCGAGTGGCGGCTCGAGATCTTCACCGGCTCCGATCCCGCCGACGCCGACCAGCCGTGGGTACCGGCGCCGTACGACGACGCGGCGGTGAACCCGAACGCGGGATGGTACTCGGGAGACTTCCACGTGCACGGGCGTCACTCGAACCCGAACGACGCGCCGATGAGCGAAGTCTTCGACTACGCGTTCAACGAAGCGAGTCTCGACTTCATCACGCTGTCGGATTACGTGACCGACCGGCACTGGGACGAGATCGGACACTTCCAGCCGCAGCATCCCGGCAAGCTGATCGTCCGATCGTCCGAGGTCATCACCTACCGCGGACACATCAACAACCACGCGAGTCTGCGCTACGTCGACCACCGCACCGGCCCGATCTACGAACGGCAGGGGAACGGATCGCTCCTCAAGGTGCGCGACGCGCAACCGGCCGGCCGCATCTTCGACGACGTGCATGCCTCACCGACCGGCTGGACACAGGTGAACCATCCGACGATCTTCCCGGGACAGGTGCCGACGTTCGCGAGCTTCTGCCGCGGGTGTTCGTGGTCCTACTCTGATGCCGAGACTGACTGGTCCAAGGTCGACGCGTTCGAGGTCCAAACCGGGCCGGCGGGTTTGCCCGAGCCGGAAGGGAACGAGATCGGGCCGAACCCGTTCACCGTTCTGGCGCTCGCCTGGTTCGACCACATCCACAAGATGGGCTTCGACGTGACCGCGGTCGGCTCGAGCGACTCACACAAGGCCGGCGCGAAGTCATCGCTCACCGATCCCGGCTCCATCCTTCGAGCGCCGATCGGCGAGGCGACCACGGTCGTCTTCGCGCCGGAGCTCTCGGAGCAGGGGATCCGCGAGGGCGTCCTCGCCGGCCACGCGTATGTGAAGTTCTTCTCGCCGACCGGCCCCGATCTTCGCTTCACCGCCACGCCGAAGGGCGGGGGAGCGACGGTCATGATGGGAGACGCGCTCGCGGCGTCCGGCGCGCGGTTCGATGCTCGGGTGTTCAACGCGCCGGCGAGCATCCAGCCGCGCGTCTTGCTGGTGCTGCGGGACGGGTCGCCGTACCGGGCGTTCCCCGTCCTGCGCTCGGATCAGACGTTCACGTTCTCCGCTTCGCTACCGGGGACTATCGCCTGCAGCTGATGCGCGGCGCGGCTTTCGAGGCGATCACCAACCCGATCACGCTCGCCGGCTAGCGCCGGAACAGCCTGCGCCGCCATACCGTCCAGCCGAGCACCCACGTGATCGCCACGCCCGAGATGCCGAGCGCGACGGCGCGTGGATTCACTCGATCGGCCATGAGGCCCGCGGCGAACACCGAACCTGCGATCGTCAGGGTGACGAGCCCGTAGTCGAACGAGAAGACGCGCCCGCGGATCGCGTCCGGCGTCCAGCGTTGGAGGCCGTAGGTCGACAGCGTCCACGTTGATCCGCCGCCGATGTGCGCGATACAGGCGCCGACTGCCGCGAGCCAGACGGTGGGCGCGATCGCGAACATCGCGTACCCGGCGCCGAAGATAAGTCCTGCGATGGTCAGGCCGAAGAAGAGCCGATCGTCCCGGTCGCGCGCCCACCGCCGGAAGAGGAACGGCCCGGTGAGGGCCCCCGCGCCGCGCGCGCTCATCAAGAGGCCGATGGTTGCGTCTCCGCCTTTGAAGACCTTGACCGCGAACACCGCGATGAGCCCGATGACGCCGGCGGACAGTCCGAAGCCCGCCTTCACCGTCAACAGGGCGAGGACGTGGCGTTCTCGCTTGGCGAAGCGAACGGTCTCCCGAACGTCGGCGGCGATGGACACCCGGTGGTCGCGGCGCGGCTCCGTCTCGTGGAAGCTCGTGCGAACGCGAAGCAGGAGCATCGCGGAAACCGCGAACGACGCGGCGTCTGCGATGAATGCGGCGTCGTTGCCGAGCGTCGAGGACACCACGCCGCCGAGCGCGGCTCCGACGACGAGCATCGTCCCCCACGCCGAGCCCATGAGAACGTTGGCGCGCGCGAGGTCTTCTTTCCCGACGACGTTCGGCATCGCCGCCGAGGACGCCGGCTCGAAGAAAGCCGAGAATCCGGAGATGAACACCAGCAGGACGAAGGCGATCCAGATGGTCTCTTCCGATCGGGCGGCGAGAAGCCCGAGGGCGAGGAACGCGCGAACGACGTCGGCCGAGATCATCACCGACTTGCGGTCGAACCGGTCGACGATCACCCCGGCGAACGGGGACGC
Source organism: Actinomycetota bacterium (assembly GCA_040905475.1). NCBI lineage: Bacteria > Bacillati > Actinomycetota > Actinomycetota bacterium. The sequence goes on along the minus strand of JBBDRM010000063.1, from coordinate 23,540 downwards.
GATCGCGAACGGCAGGGTCTGAGCCGCGAGCACCAGACCGGCCAGCGTCGCGCTCCCGGTCGTCTTCAGCACGAGCGAAAGGAGCGCCACGCTCGTGAACCAGTCGCCGCCGAACGAGATGAGCTGCGCCGCGTAGAGCTTGGTGAAATCGGGGTTGCGCCGGAACAGCCCGAGCGTTCCGCCTCCGGCCCGCGACGCTTCCGCCGGTGGCGGCTGGGGATGCAGTTCCGGATCCACGAGGGGACATCGTATCGGCGGCAGTGCTGCGCCATGCGCGGTTGCGGACCTCAAGCACGGACACTAGCCTGGCGGCCGATGAAGGCTGAGGACACGCTCGAGGACCGGGAACCGACCGAAGGCGAGGTCGGCGAGCGGGTCGACGCGATCAAAGACCTGTTCGACCGGTACCACACGATGTCGATCGCGGCCGCCTCCGAGGGCGAGCCCTGGATCGCCAAGGTGTTCTTCGTCGAGGACGAGCCCACGGCAGGCAGGCTCGACCTGTGCTGCGCGCTGATAAACACCTCACGCAAGCTCGCCATGATCAAGCAGACCCGCCGCATCGCGTTCGTCGTCGCAGGTGATCATCCCGACCGCTGGGCACAGGGGACGGGTCACGTCGAGCTGGTCGAGGACGACGCCGACGCGGACGCGATCATGAAACGGCTCGAAGGCAAGTCGCCGGCGGCGGGGCCGTTCTTGCGGATGGTTAAGTGGACGGCCGTGCGCGTCCACGTCGACCGGCTCAAGCTGACCGACATCACGACGCGGCCGCCGGTCACGGAATTCACCTTTGCCTGAGGAACTGCCGGAACGCGGCCCCGCTCTGCTCGCGCGCGCCACGCGCGCGAAGGTCCTCCCGGTCATGCTGGCCCCCGTCGCGGTCGGCGCGAGCCTCGCCTGGTCGCACACCGGGGTCTTCGCGTGGGGGTGGTTCCTCCTGACGCTGTTCGGCGCGGCCGCGATGCACCTCGGGGCGAACGTGGTGAACGACTACTTCGACGAGGCGTCCGGCGCCGACGAGGCCGCGCGGCAAGACCCGGCCGGCCTCGCGACGGGAACCGGGCTCATCGCGTCGGGCGTGATGAGCCGCGAGGCGACGCTTCGTCTGGCCGCCGGCTTGTTCGCGATCGCGCTGGCGTGTGGGGTCGTGCTCGCGGCGGCGCGTGGGTGGCTCGTGCTGGTGCTCGGCGCTGTGGGGTTCTTGCTCGCCGTCTTCTACGTCGCACCGCCGATCCGCTACGGATACCGGGGCCGAGGTCTGGGCGAGGTCGGGATCTTCATGGCCTTCGGCTACCTGCCGCTCGTCGGTTCCTATTACGTGCAGGTGAAGGACATAACCCCGGACGCGGCGTGGGCGTCTCTGGTCCCCGGCCTGCTCACGACGCTGGTTCTCTACCATCATCATTTCTTGCACTGGCAGGCCGACGCCCGCTCCGGGAAGCTGACGCCGGTCGCCGTGCTCGGTCCGGACAAGGCGCTCACCCTCTCGTGGATCGCGATCGTGGCCTCGTACGGGATCCTCATCGGACAGTGCATCGCGGGCTTGTGGCCGCCGGGCGCGGCCGTGGCGATCGTGGGGGCGGTCCCGCTCGCCGCGGCGGTTCGCCGGGCCCGACGCGACCCGATCCTGCCGAACTACCTGCAGCTTCTGGGCGCGACGCTGGGTTCATCGGTGCTCACGCAGCTCGTCCTGATCGTCTCACTCGTTATCCGCGTGGCCCTGCGTTAGCGGCGCGTTCGGCCCGGGTTCACCCCTCCCCGGCAGGGTTTCCCACCTATCGGTCGAATCTCTTGCTCTGACACGAGGGGGACCGGATGAGCGATTGGACCGAGTACGGCCGCGAGCTGGCGGCGAAGCGCCTCGAACGACGCAAGTTCCTGAAGGGGATGCTCGGGATCTCCGGGCTCGCCCTCGCGCAAGGCACGGGGCTCGCGCGCGCGCTCCTTCCGAAGTCGAGCGCCGCGGCTCTGCCCGATCCCGGCGGCAACCATTTCACGACGATCGTCGTCGGGATGATGGAGAACCGGTCGTACGACCATTACTTCGGCTGGCGCGGCCCGGACTTCGGCGGCATGCAGGAGGGCTTCTCCAACCCGACCAGCCTCGAAGCGCCGCCCGACGGATGCTCGCCCGTCGCGACGCTCGCGGTGGACGACCCGACGCCGGTCGACACGTTCCATCTCGAGACCCACTGTCAGATCCCCGACCCGGATCACGGCTGGAACGGCGGCCGCGTCCAGCTGAACCACGGACAGGTCAACGGTTTCTACGAGCGTTCCGGCAAGGTCGCGATGGGATACCTCGAGGCCGAGGACATCCCGTTCAGCGCGTGGCTCGCCGAGAACTACACGACCTTCTCGAACTACTTCTGCTCGGTGCTGGGGCCGACGTTCCCGAACCGGCTGTATCTGCACTCCGCGCAGGGGGGCGGGCACCAGGGCAACTACATCCCCGTGCCCGACTTCACGAACCCCGCAGATCTGCTTCCGCTGGGGCACCGGTGGCCGACGATCTGGGACCGGCTCAACGACGCCGGCGTCGACTGGGCGTTCTACGGGAGCGACGTGCCCACGATCGCGCTGTTCTTCCATGAGATCTACGAGAATCCCGGCAAGGTGCGCCACATCACTGACTTCTACATCGACGCGGCGCTCGGCCTCTTGCCCAAGGTCGCGTTCATCGACCCCGCGTTCTTCACCTACGGGAACGACGACCATCCCGCCCGCGACATCAAGGCAGGACAGCGCTTCATCCAGGACGCGTTCCTCGCCGTTGCGGAGGGGCCGCAGTGGTACGACACGTCCACCGGCAAGGGAGCTGCGTGGGTCATGACGTACGACGAGTGGGGCGGCTTCTACGATCACGTCGCCCCACCCACTGCGCCGGATCCGATGGCAAGCACCAATCATTGCGACGATTGGGGGCAGCTCGGCTTTCGCGTTCCTACGATCCTCGCGTCCCCATTCTCGAAGCCGAACTTCGTCGGCGCGAACGTGTACGACCACACCTCGATCCTGAAGATGATCGAGTGGAACTTCGGACTTGATCCCGTCGTCGGAACCGTCAGCAACCCCGTGACCCGTGACGGGTTCGCCAACAACCTCGCGGAGGTTCTCGACTTCGGCCAAGCGCCGCGGGTCGAGCTGCCGAGCGAGCCGCCGTTCATCCCGGTCCATCTCGCCAGCCTGTGGTGCGCGCAGAGCCCAACCATCGAAGCCACCGACGGCGAGAACCCGCTCGAGGTGATCCCCGATATCCCCCTTCCGCCCCCGGTCCTGCCGGGCAGCGCAAGCGCGAGCCTCGCCAAGTCGCCCGACCAGTTCGAAGAACCGCACGCCGAGATGCTCGCTCTCGCCGACGCCGGCTACTTCGGGAAGTTCGACATGCGCGAGCGCGCGAAGTCCGGCGTCTGGCGCGAGTAAACCCTAGGCGGAGCTACAGCTATAGGTTCCTTTCGGGCGCCCATCGACGCGGCAGGTGGCTTCCGAACCGGTGAGCTCCTGAGGAACCGCGTAATCGAAGTTGCAGCCCGCCCATGTCTCGCCTGGTTTCGGCGTTGCATCTCCCGGAACTTCTGAGGACGGATCCCCAGTGCATTCCCATCCATACGATCGGCCGTCGACCTCTACGAGTATGTGCACGCTGGCCGGGTCCGCGGGGTCCATAGAGTATGCATCGGCACTGAACGCGACCTCTGTGCCGGCCAGGACGAAGCGGCACGACTTGCCTGGTGCAATCCATTCAGACTCGCATCCGCTCACCGAGGAAGACTCGCTCGGCTCCGCAGTAGGCTGGCCCGAAACCTCTCCACCCACCGAAACCACATTGCCGCTACACCCCGCAGTGAGCAGCACCACCCCAATCAAGGCTCTAGACGCGAACATTATCCAAGGGTTCCCCTCCCCGAGAAAAAACCCTCTATCGCAGCCTGGGATGTTGCCGAACCTCGAGGGCCCTGCAGACTGAAGGTTCAGCCGAACAGCTCTCCCGGCCTGGCCGAGCCGGACTCCCACGTCGTGATCTCGAGCGGGGACCATTCGCCCAGCACGCCCTGCCCATGAACGGACACCGAGCCGTCCGCGGTTAGGTCCTTCTCGGTCATGATCCCGAGCGCGGCGACGAAGCCGTTGAACTTCACCGGCGGCGTGAATCGCCAAACCTCTTCGCCGTCGAGCCACCAGCGGCAGTCGTCGGTCGCGCGGTCGTAGGCGATCCGCACGCGCCGGCGCACGGCGGGGGAGTGCTCGAGCTCTTCGAACATGGCGAAGTACTTCATCGGCCGCGCGTCCTCGGCTTGCACCCCGGGGAACGGGAGCCGCGCGTAGACGGGAGCGATGCGGTCGTGCCCGACGAACCAGTCAAGCGCGCCGCCTTCGCTGAAGTCCAGGAGGTTGAAGGAAACGAAGCCGTCGTAGAGGTCTCCCGGCGTGGTTCCCGAGCACTTCGAGCTGATCTCGAGCTCGAACGAGATGCCGCCGCCGGGCGGGACGTCGAACACCCGCGCGGAGAAGAACATGTGCTTGGCGTTGTCGAGGATCTGGACCTTGTCGTTCGCCCTCGTGAGCTGGCGAACGGCGACGCGGAGGCGGCCGTTCTGCACGACGGCGACGGCGTCGGGCTCGCGGTACTCCCAGAATGTGCCGTCCGGAAGCTGGAAACCGCCGATGACCCACGAGGGCTTCTCGCCGACGATCGAGGTGAAGTCGCCGTAGGTTTCCCGAACCGGCTCGGTCATCCGTCCGTCCGCTTTACCGTGGGCGGCTCGACCTTCGCATCGAGGCCCTCGCTCTCGATCCGATCGGCGGCGTCGTCGGCGAACGCGACGAGCGGAGCGACGGACACGCCCATGTGCGATGCGCCGTAGGGGCGAAGCCGACGAGCGCCGCGGCGGAGCAACGTCGTCGCGCCGTGCGCGTTGCCGCGTTGCAGATGCGTCAGGCCCACGGCAAGCTGGGTGAGGCCCTGCCAGAAATCGCGCTCGGGTTCGGGCGAAGCATGCCAGCCCTCCTCCCAGGCTTCATGGGCTTGGAAGTAGCGGCCCGCGTTGAAGTGCTCGATGCCACGCGCCAGTGCTTCCCCGGGCGACGCGGCAGGCGGCTCCTCCGGCATGCGGTTGGACGCGTCGCGCGGCAGGGGGCGCCCCAGCTCGTCGCGGGGTCGCGTGTTGCGGGGGCGGCCGGCCGGATCGCGGTCGCGCTCGGGGGGCATGCGTCTACGACTTGGAGTGTTCGGCGGCGGTGATGCTCAGCGCCGTGAGCGCGCCGAAAGTTACGAGCTCGATCATCCACCACGCGCCGAGATGATGGCCCGTCGCAAGGCACGCCCACGCGAGGAACATCCCGAGCACGCCCGCGCCGCCGGAAACCGTGAACGCCCACCGGTGCTGCTTGGCGAGGCCGACGGACATGACCGCGAGAGAGCCGAGGAACGCGACGGCGGCGACCGTCGCCCACATCGGCTCCGGCGCGTTCGCGTTGGTGGGTACCGGCTCGAAGGCGATCAGCCCGAAGATCGCAGCCGCCCACGAGACGGCGAGCCGGCGTGTCCAGGTGCGCTTCCCGTCGGGGCGACGGGTCTGCTTCAGTCGCTCTTCGGTAACGACCACGGCGTCCTCCCTCGAGTTGCTGGCTTCGAGTCGCTGGTCCGAGCTGAGCCTACTACGCACCCACCGAGGCTGCTCCCTGGGGGCCGGGCCTATACTCCGCTACGTGTCCAAGACGAACACGACCGACGAGTTCTTCATCGATTCGCCGCCGAAGCGCGTCTACGACGCGCTGACCGAGACGCAGCGCATCGCCGAATGGTGGCCCGGCATCCGCGTCGCTCCCGAGGACGGCCGGGTATCGCTCCGGGCCCCCGGTTTCCGGCGCCTCGCCCGGCCGGTCTCGTTCGATGCCCGCCTCGATGGGCTACGGCCCGGCGAAGGCGTCACGTGGTGGCTCGATCGCGGCGAGCTCCAGGGCCGCGGCGAGTGGTGGCTCGAGGCGTTCAAGGCGGGCACGATCGTGCACTACTACCTCGACGTCGAGCGTGGCGACAGGGGTCGCGCGCGCCGGATGTCCTCCGCGGTGCGGCGGCACCGCTGGGCGGTCCGGCGAGGCATCAACGCCCTGAAAGACCGCCTCGAAGGACGCGTCTGACGCGACGCTCCAGTCCCGTCCCGGTCGTGCCGATTCGATAGGTATGCCCGAGGCGACACCTGGTCTCGTTCGTTGTCCCCGCTGCGGCGCCGGCAATCCTTCCGACGCCGAGTGGTGCGGCCAATGTCTCGAGCGGTTCGGCGCGGCGGACGCAGACGCGTCCGACATTTCCGTTGCGCGCCCGGAGGTGAGTCGCGCGGGCGAGTTGCTCACCTGGACATGCCCGGCGTGCGATTCGCCGAATCCCATGGACGCCGAGACCTGCGCTCGCTGCGGCTCGGCGTTCACCTCGTTCTTCGCTCGGCCGGAGAAGGTGGCCGTCCGACCCGTACCGTCCGGACGCGCGGTCGCGCTTTCCGCCGCGCTCCCCGGGCTCGGTCACTGGTCGCTCGGCCGGGCCGGCGCGGGGGTGGCGCGTGTGGTCCTCTATCTCTGGACCCTGGGCCTGTCAATCCTTCTGCTCACGCGTCCGCCGGCGGCCGGCCGCGCCGTCGTACGGATGGTCGGCATCGCGTTCGTTCTCTCGGCGGCCGGGGTCTGGCTCGTTTCGATGCTCGAGACGATGCGCCTCGCCGACGGCGACGAACGGCCGGTGCTTCCGCCTCACGCGCTCACGTGGCTGTCCGCCGCGTTGAGCGCCCTGCTCATCTTCGGGCTGCTCGGCTCTGCGCTCGCCGGCCGCGGCGCGCCCTAGCGCATCACCAGCCGGCGATCACGTCCGGCACCTCCGCGAGCCGCTCGACCACCGCGTCGGGCTCGATGTCTCCCGGATCTTCTTGACGGAACTCGCGCGTGAGGATCGTTCGCATCCCCACCGCCTGCGCGCCGACGACATCGTCGTTGAGCCGGTCGCCCACGAACACGGCCGACGCCGCCTCGCCGCCGATCTGTCGCAGCGCTTGCACGAAGATCCGCGGGTCGGGTTTCCGAACGCCGACCTCGCTCGAGAACACCGCACCGTGCAGGAGCTGGGCCAGTCCCAGGCTCTCGAGGTCGCCGCGCATCCGGTGCGGAAAGAGCGAGACATTGGACACGAGCCCGAGCCGCAGTCCCATGTCCTTCAACGTTCCGAGCGTTGAGAGCGTTGATTCGGGAGCGACGAGTGAATGCGAGAACGAGTCGTGGTCGATCTCGGCCACCTCGAGCAGCAGCTCGGGAGGCAGCTCGTAGCCGATCGCCGCGAAGGCCTCGGCGAAGAGCGAGATCTGGTCGAGCTCTTCGAGCCTTCGCTCCGCGTAGGAACGTCCGACCATCGCGTCGACCGCGCCGGCGATCCGCTCCACGAGCTCGTCCACGTCGGGAGGCGCACGATCTTCGACCCAGCCGGCCAGCCGGTCGCGGACGACGCCGTACGCATCCCGCAGCGCCTCCTCGGTGCGGGCGAAGTCGACGAGCGTGTGGCCGAAGTCGAACAGGACGGCGCGCACGGTCGTCATCCGCGCACTTCCTCCGGCGCGCGCACACCCCGGAACGAGCGGTACAAGAGCACGTCGTAGACGATCTTCAGCCCGGCGCCGATGAAGAAGGGGATCCCCGCTCCGGCCGCGGTGATCGCCGGGCCCGACACCGCCGGGCTCACCGCCTGCGCGACCGAGCGCGAGGTGTTCGTGAACATCGCCGCCGCGGTGCGCTCCTCCTCGTCGACCACCGCCACGACGTAGGACTGCCGGGCCGGCACGTCCATCTGGCTGAGCGCGTGGCGCGCGAGCAGGAACCCGATCGCGGCTCCTTCATTCGGGGCGAGCGGGATCGCCGCGAGGAGCAGGTTCGACGGCAGGTGCGTGAACACCATCGTGTTCACGAGGCCGAACCGGTCGGCGAGCCGTGCCGCAGCGAGGAACGAGACCGACTGAAGCACGCCCACCCCGAAGAACACGAGTCCGAGCATCTCGGCGCTCGTCCCGTGCTCGGTTCGGAACCAGTAAGCGACCAGCGCAGGCACGACGAAGCCCCCGCCGAGCCCGTCGAGCGCGAACAGCGCCGAGAGCTTCGCGACGGTGCCTTTCGACCGCTGCAGAGGCGCCGGTTGGTCGGTCGGGGCCTCGACGTCCGTCGACAGCCGGGTCGCGATCAAGGCCGACGCCACCGCGAGCGCAGCCGGGAGCAGGAACCAGCGCTGGGTCGATGGTGCCTCGGACAAGACACGCCGGATCACGTCCGGGCCTCCGGCGGTGAGCGCCCCGAGCGAGCCGAGGATCGCGGCGACCGCCGTGTATCGGCCGAACCAGCGGTTGCGCTGCTCCGTCGCGACGACGTGCGGGAGCATCGCTTGCTCGAGCGCCGCGAACGGACCTGCCTCGAGTGTGGCAACGGCGACCGTGCCGGTCAGCGCGGCGAGGATGAGCGCGGGGAACAAGGTCGTGAACGCGAACACCGTCATCGCAGCGGCCATCGCGGCCGAAAGGAAGATGTGCGCGCGCCGACGTCCGATCCGATGGCCGCGGACGCCGAGTCCGAACGTCAGCGCGGCGGAACCGGCGAGGGTGGCGGTGAGGATCGCGCCTGCCTTCGCCGGCGACAGCACGTCGGCCAGATGGATGCCGAGCAGGACGCTCGTGAAGCCGTACGCGAAGGCCCGCGCTCCGCGGAGGAGGAGGATTCGACGGGCGTCGTCCACGGCTGGAAGGATACGTGTGCGCGGACCGGCTGAGATGGGGGAGTGCCATGGCCGACAAGACTGAGGGCTCGATCGACATCAACGCCGATCCGAAGGCGATCATGGCCGTGATCGAGGACTACGAGGCCTATCCGGAATGGGCCGGCCAGATCAAGAAGGTCGAGGTCCGCGAGCGCGACGATTCCAAGCGCGGGAAGAAGGTCTACTACGAGGTTTCGCAAGGTCCGATGAAGGCCGACTACATCCTCGAGTACACCTACAAGCCGGACGACGGCGGCGTGTCTTGGGTCTTCGTCGAAGGGCACGGCCTGCGGGATCTCCAAGGCGACTACACCCTCGAGCCCGACGGTTCGAAGACCCATGTGACCTACAAGGCGAAGGTCGACATCACGATCCCTATGCTCGGCTTCATCAAGCGTCAGATGGAGAAGCTCGTGATCGACACCGCGCTCAAGGGACTCAAGAAGCGCGTGGAATCCAAGGCCTGAGCCGGCGAGATTATCGGCTCAATCGCTTTCAGGTCAGCACTCGAACGGGTTGACCGGCTTCATGACCGTACCCTCGATCGGTGCGATCGCCTGCAGGAAGTCGTCGCCGTCGGAGCGCGTTCCCACCACGAAGCCGAAGTGGTACGGCACGGCGAGCTTCGGCGAGATCTCCTTGATCGCACCGGCAGCCTCAGCGACGTCCATCGTGTAGGTGCCGCCGACCGGCACGAACGCGATATCCGTTTTGATGTCGGCCATCTCCGGGACGTGATCGGTGTCGCCGGCGAGATAGGTCATCTTCCCGCCGAGCTCGACGACGTATCCGACCCAATTGTTATCGCGCGGATGCATCTCGAGCCGTTCCTTCGCGATGTTGTACGCGGGGATCGTATGGATCTGCAGCCCGGCCGCCTCGATCGTCTGTCCCGGCTTGACCGGGCGGACGTCTCCGCTCGCGACGCAGTCGCGCGCGACGTCCTCGGGGGCGACGATGATCGTTCCGTCCTTGACGACCTTCGCGAAGTCCTCCGGGTTGAAGTGATCGAAGTGCGCGTGCGTGATCAGGACGAGATCCGCGGCCTCTTCCCCATCCGGGATGCCCCACGGGTCGATGTGCACCGTGAGCCCTTGACCCTTCCATTTCAGGGCCGCTTGCTTGTACCACGTGAACGCATCCAGCATCCGCTCCACCTCCTTGGGTAAGCCTTTCCATCCAGACGTGGATCGGTCAAACTCGCGAGCAGGTCGGTTGTTGGGCCTGAGGGCCGCCGGTATGCTCCAGGTCCCTCCTATGCGCATCCTTATCTTTACCGGCAAAGGCGGCGTCGGGAAAACCACCGTCGCCGCCTCTACCGCCGTTCGCGCCGCTCGCGCGGGCGTTCGTACGCTCGTGATGTCGACCGATCCTGCGCACTCGCTCGCCGATGCGTTCGACGTCCCGCTCGGCAGCAACCCGACCGAGGTCGCTCCGAACCTGTGGGGACAGCAGATCGACGCCCAGGAACGGCTCGAGGAGGGCTGGCGTGAGATCCAGGAGTACGTGCTCGGGATCATGGAGTGGGGCGGCGTCGACGCGATCAGCGCCGAGGAGCTATCGGTCATCCCGGGCCTCGACGAGCTCTTCAGCCTCACCGACGTGAAGCGCGCCTCCGACGACGGCTCCTACGACCTGCTCGTCGTCGACTGCGCCCCGACCGCCGAAACGCTGCGCCTCCTTAGCCTTCCCGACGTGCTCAACTGGTACTTCGAGCGGATCTTCCCCATCGAGCGCAAGGTCGCCAAGGTCGTGCGGCCCGTCTTCAACCGAGTGATCGGCCCGCTCATCGCCAACGATCAGGTCTTCAAGGCGATCGAGCGGATGCACCACACCCTCGAGGATGTGCGCGGCCTGCTGACCGATCAGAAGACGAGCACCGTGCGGCTCGTGATGAACGCCGAGAAGATGGTGATCGCCGAGGCGCGTCGAACCTACACGTACCTCAACCTGTTCGGCTACCGGGTCGACGCCGTGGTGTGCAACCGGCTCCTGCCCGACGAGGTTCACGACCCCTACTTCGAGAAATGGAAGGCGGTCCAGAGCGAGCACCTCGAGACGATCCGTGAATCGTTCTCACCGGTGCCGGTGCTCACGGTCCCGCTGTACGACCGCGAGATGATCGGCGTGAAGCTCCTCGACAAGCTCGGGAAGGATCTCTACGGGAAGCAAGACCCGACCTCGATCCTCTACAAGGACGATCCGGTGCAGGTGCGCAGGAGCGGCGACAAGTACGTGCTGTCGCTGCGCCTTGCGTTCACCGACAAGGGCGAGCTGGATCTGATGCGGAAGGGTGACGACATCCACGTCAAGGTGGGTCCGTACCGGCGAAGCCTCATGCTTCCGACGGTGCTGTCGCGGCTCGAGATCGCGGACGCGGCGTTCGAGGACGGGCGGTTGAACATCACGTTCGAGCGTCGCGAGCCCCGCGGCGGTGCGGCCGAGCCGCCGCCACCCGCGCCGCGTCGGGCCGCTCGAGGGGGAGCCTGATGCCGGCGAAGAAGAAGCCGGCGGCTAAGAAGTCGTCCGCACGGACTCCGCGCAGGGCATCGCGCAAGCCGCCGAGCAGGGAAGCACCCCCCAAGCGGTCGCGCCGCGAGACTCCACAGGAGCCGCCGCACCGCTACGATGCGACGGGCGACGTTCCACCGGCGTCACCGTTCATGCCGGGCATGTCCGCGCAGTGCCTCGTCTGCCCGATCTGCATGTCGCTGTACGCGTTGCAGCAGAGCCGGCCCGAGGCGATGGAACATCTCATGGCTGCAGGCCACGAGCTCTTTCTCGCCTTCCGAGCCCTCGTCGAGTCGCAAGCCGACCGTTGGGAACAAGTGAACACGCTCCAACGGATCAGCGTTAGGTGAGCCCTCCTCCAACGATCGGCATCGACGTCGGCGGGACGAAGATCGCCGCCGCGGTCGTCGATCCCGATGGGAACGTCATCGCCCGCCGCCAGGTGCCGACCGAGTCGGATGAGCCCAGCGCGATCGTCTCATCGATGCTCAAAGTCGCGCGCGAGATGAAGGCGGCAGCGCCGGCCGCGGCCGCCGCCGGCGTCGGAGCGGCTGGGCTCGTGGACGTCGCTCGAGGTGTGATCCTCGGCGCGCCGAACCTCGCCTACCGCAACGTGGCCGTGCGCGACACGCTTCAAGACCGGCTGGGCCTCCCGGTCGTCGTCGACAACGACGCCAACGTCGCCGCGCTCGCCGAGGCGCTCCACGGAGCCGGGCGCGGCGCCGGCGATCAGATCATGATCACCGTCGGCACCGGGATCGGCGGTGGCATCATCATCGGCGGCCGCATCTATCGCGGGCATTACGGGGTGGGCGCGGAGCTCGGACACATCGTGATCGATCCCGACGGACCGGTGTGCGGCTGTGGGAACCGCGGCTGCTGGGAGGCCGTCGCCTCCGGCACCGCGATCGGTCGGCTCGCGCGACAGCGGGTCGAGGGCGGGGCCGGCGCCGACCTTCTCGCGTCGGTCGGGGGGAACCTCGAGGCGATCACCGGCGAGCTCGTCGGCGAGTCAGCGCTTGCCGGCAGCGCCTTCGCCCGAGACGTCGTCGCCACGATCGGCCGGCTCCTTGGCATCGGGCTGGCCAGCATCGTGAACATCTTCGACCCCGAGGTGATCGTCATCGGGGGCGGTGCCGCCGCAGGCACGGGCGAGCTGCTTCTCGGGCCGGCGCGCGAGGCAATGATGGCGCACGTGCTCGGCCCGTCCTGGCGCACCCCGGTCCGCGTCGTGCTCGCCGAACTCGGCAACGACGCCGGGGTGGTTGGCGCCGCCGCACTGGCCCGCGAGCTGATCTGAGCCGGCTGGATTCCGTATACCCCCAGGGGGTATACTAGACGACACGATGGCAGCCACCCAGCAAGATCCGATCGAACTCGACCTCGAGGGCATGACCTGCGCCTCCTGCGCGACGCGGATCGAAAAGGTCCTTACGCGACAGTCCGGCGTGGTCCAAGCGAACGTCAACTTCGCGACCGGGCGAGCCCGGGTGCTGGTCGATGGCGAGCATCGGGCCGACTCCGGCACCCTCATCGCCGCGGTTGAGCGTTCCGGATACGGTGCTCGCCTGCCCGACGCCGGCGTGGACGAACGCGCGTCGACCGAGGCTCGAGGCCATCTCCGTCACTTCGTCGTGGCCGCGATCCTGAGCGTCCCAGCGATGGCGATCGCCATGCTCTCCGACGCTCGCTGGGCCATGGTGACCGCGTGGGTGCTCGTCACACCGGTGCAGTTCTGGGCCGGGTGGGGGTTCCTCGCGAACGCCGCCAAGCTGGCCCGCCGGCGCGAAGCCAACATGGACACGCTCATCGCCGTCGGAACCTTGACGGCCTACGTCTACAGCGCGTGGGCGGTCGTCGCCGGGCGCGAGGACGTGTACTTCGAGACCGCCGGCACGATCATCACGCTGATCTTGCTGGGCAAGTACCTCGAGGCGACTTCGCGCGGCCGGGCGTCCGCGGCGATCCGTGATCTGATCCGTCTCGGCGCCAAGGAAGCGCGCCTGATCCGCGACGGCTCCGAGTTCATGGTCCCTGCAGACCAGGTGCGTCCCGGCGATCTATTGCTCGTGAAGCCCGGCGAGAAGATCCCAACCGACGGCGTCGTCCGCGCCGGCCTGTCTGCGGTCGACGAGTCGATGGTTACCGGCGAGTCGGTGCCGCGCGAGAAGGACGTCGGCGACGACGTGATCGGCGGCACGATCAACCAGCACGGCGTGCTTACGGTCGAGGCGACCCGCGTCGGGGCCGACACCGTTCTCGCCCAGATCGTGCGCCTGGTCGAAGAGGCCCAAGGCTCGAAGGCTCCGATCCAGCGGCTCGCCGACCGGGTGGCGGCGGTGTTCGTTCCCATCGTGCTCGTGATCGCGGCCGCGACGTTCGTCGCCTGGTTGGCGACGGGACACGACGTCGGCGACGCGCTCGTTCCCGCGGTGGCGGTCCTGATCATCGCGTGCCCGTGCGCGATGGGGCTCGCGACGCCGGCGGCGATCATGGTTGGGACCGGACGCGGCGCGCAGCTCGGCATCCTGATCCGCAACGGAGAAGTGCTCGAGCGATCGCGCACCATCGACGTTGTCGTGCTCGACAAGACGGGGACGATCACCCAGGGAAAGATGCGCGTGACGGACGTCGTTGCGGACGAGTGGAACGACAAAGCCGCGACCCCCGACGAAGTGCTCCGGATCGCCGCCGCGGTCGAGGCCTCGAGCGAGCACCTGATCGCTCGAGCCGTCGTGGCCGCTGCCGAGGAGCGCGGTCTCGACCGCCCGGCGGTGACCAAGTTCGAAGCCGCCGGCGGGCTCGGCGCGATCGGCACAGTCGGCCGCCGCCGCGTCGTGGTCGGCAAGCCGGCTCTGCTCGCCGAGAACGGCCTCGTCTCGTGCGCGGAGCTCGATGATCGGCGCGGCGCGCTGGAAGGTCAGGGCAAGACGGCGTTCGGCGTCGGCTGGGGCAACCGCGTGCGCGGGCTCATCGCGGTGGCCGACACGATCAAGCCAACCTCGGCAGCCGCGGTACGCGCCTTGCGCGAGCTCGGGCTCGAGGTCGTCATGCTCACCGGCGACAACCGGGCCTCCGCCGAAGCGATCGCTCGCGAGGTCGGCATCGAGAACGTCCGCGCGGAGGTGCTGCCCGCCGGCAAGGTCGATGAGGTGAAGCGTCTCCAGGCCGGAGGCAAACGCGTTGCGATGGCCGGCGACGGCATCAACGACGCACCGGCGCTCGCCCAGGCCGAGCTCGGCATCGCGATCGGCTCGGGCACCGACGTCGCGATCGAGGCATCCGATATCACGCTGGTCGGAGATGATCTGCTCGGGGTGCCGACGGCGATCCACCTCGCCAGGCGGACCTACCGAGCCATCATGCAGAATCTGTTCTGGGCGTTCTTCTACAACACGGCGCTGATCCCGCTGGCCGCCGTCGGGCTCGTGAACCCGATGCTGGCGGCGGGGGCGATGGCCGCCTCGAGCGTGTCCGTCGTCGGCAACGCGCTCAGGCTCAAGAAGACGCCCGCGTACACCGCGTAAGGGGGAGCGATGGAGAAGAAGGTACTGGACGTCACCGGGATGGACTGCACGGGTTGCGAGGAATCGATCAGCAAGGCCTTGAAGCGCCTCCAGGGTGTCGCCTCGTGCACCGCGAGCCATGCAGACGCCCGGGTCGAAGTGATCTTCGACTCCGGCCTGGTCGGCCTCGAGCAGATCTCCCAGGCCATCGCGGACGCCGGGTACGAGGTCGCCCCGGCCGGCTAAGGGGACCGGGCAAAACCATCCACCCGCGGACCGGGCGCTCCGCGTCCGTACAATGGCGGCCATGACGGATCCGAGCCGGGAACGACGCCGCGTCGTGATCATGGGCGCGGCCGGGCGCGATTTCCACAACTTCAACACCGTCTACCGGGACGACCCGACCGCCGAGGTGGTCGCTTTCACGGCAACGCAGATCCCCGGCATCGCCGGCCGACGGTATCCGCCGTCGCTCGCGGGCCCGCACTATCCCGAAGGGATCCCGATCGTCGAGGAGCATCAGCTCGCCGACCTGGTCCGACGCGAGAACGTCGATGACGTCGTCTTCGCCTACTCCGACGTGCCGCACGAGCACGTCATGCACCAGGGCTCGATCGCGCTGGCTGCCGGTGCCGGGTTCCGCTTGCTCGGCTCGCGAGAGACGATGCTGCCTTCGGCGGTTCCCGTCGTAGCCGTCTGTGCCGCCCGCACCGGCGCAGGCAAGTCGCAGACCACCCGTCGCGTGCTCACGATCCTTCGTAACGCCGGGAAGCGCACCGTGGCGGTGCGCCACCCGATGCCGTACGGCGATCTGGAGGCTCAGCGCTGTCAGCGCTTCGCGAACGACGCCGACCTCGACGCCGCCGGCGTCACCATCGAGGAGCGCGAGGAGTACGAGCCCACGATCCGTGCCGGCCACGTCGTGTACGCCGGCGTCGATTACGCGGACATCCTCGCCAAGGCGCAAGCAGAGGCGGACGTGATCGTGTGGGACGGCGGGAACAACGACCTGCCGTTCTTCGCTCCGACCGTGCACATCGTCGTGGTGGATCCGCTGCGCGCCGGGCATGAGCGTCGTTATCACCCGGGCGAAGCGAACGTACGGATGGCGGGCGCCATCGTCATCAACAAGGTCGACTCCGCCACGCCCGAACAGGTGGCCGAAGTGGAGGCGTCCGTCGTCGAGCTCAATCCCGGAGCGACGCTCGTCAAGGCGGCATCTCCTATCACCATCGAAGACACCAATATCGATCTGCGAGGCAAGCGGGTCCTGGTGGTCGAGGACGGTCCCACACTCACGCACGGGGACATGGCCTACGGCGCCGGCGTCCTGGCCGCGCGCAAGGCGGGCGCCGAGCTCATCGACCCGCGGCCGTTCGCGGTCGGCTCGATCCGCGAGACCTTCGAGAGATACTCGATCGTGGGTCCGTTGATCCCCGCGATGGGCTACTCGGACAAGCAACGGGCCGAGCTCGCCGAGACGATCAACGCGGCGGGTGCCGATGCGGTGCTGATAGCGACGCCGATCGACCTGCGCAAGGTCGTCGACATCAAGGTCCCGGCCTACCGCGTGTCCTACGAGCTCGAGGAGGTCGGCTCCCCGACGCTGGTCGACGTGCTCCGCCCCGTCACCGGCTGAGCGCAGGCCTTTCCCCGTGCGCGTCGTCGTCGCCCTCGGCGGGAACGCCATCCTCCAGCGCGGCGAGCGCGGTTCGGCGAACGAGCAGCGGGCCGCCGTACGCGAGGCGTGCGAGGGCCTCGGAGAGCTCGCCGCGGCCGGCCACGATCTCGTCGTGACGCACGGCAACGGCCCGCAGGTCGGTGCGCTGATGATCCAGCAGCACGCCGCCGAGCATTCGGTCCCGGCCATGCCGCTCGACCTGCTCGTCGCCCAGACCCAGGGTCAGCTCGGCTATCTCATGCAGCAGGAGCTCACCGGCGCGCTCCGCCGACGCCATATCGACAACCCCGTGGCATCGCTCGTCACGCAGGTCGTCGTCGACCCCGCGGACCCGGCGTTCGCGCGACCGACCAAGCCGGTCGGCCCACACCTGTCCGCCGAGCAGGCCCGCGAGCTTCGCCGCGCCTTGATCCCCGTCACGGAGCTTCCCGGCGGCGCATGGCGACGCGTGGTTCCCTCGCCGCGCCCGCGTGAGATCGTCGAGCGCGAGGCCTTGCGTGCGCTGGTCGCCTCCGGGATCGTCGCGATCGCCGCGGGTGGGGGAGGGGTGCCCGTCGTCGTCGAGGGGAGCGGCTACCGTGGCGTCGAAGGCGTTATCGACAAGGACCTCACGGCAGCTCTGCTCGCGTCCGCCGTCGACGCAGAAGCGCTCGTCATCCTCACCGACATCGAGAAGGTCGTGATCGACCGCGGCACGCGCCGGGAGCGTGCGGCATCGCGGCTGACGGTGGCCGATGCCTGTGCGGCGCTCGAGTATGGCCAGTTCCCACCGGGGTCGATGGGACCCAAGATCGAAGCGGCCGTGGCAGCCGTGAAGGAGGGGCGCCGCGCCGTCATCTGCGGGCTCGCGCAGGCGGCGAAGGCGCTCGACGGCGCCGGCACAGAGATCGTCGCCTGACGGCGTGCGCGTCGCGACGTTCAACATCCAGAGCTGCCGAGCCGGCGTCGACCGCGTCGCCGAGGTCCTGCGAGCGACCGGCGCGGACGTGCTCACGCTCGCTGAGGTCCGCCGCTCGCATCTCCGGCAGCTCGCCCGGGCGCTGGGCATGCAGGCAACGTTCGGGCAGACCTGGCGCGTGCGTCCGTTCGGGAACGCGATCCTGACGAAGGAGCCACACCGCCGCGTGCTCCATGTGCGGTTCAGCCGGACGCCCGACCGACAGCCGCGCGGGATGGTTGCCGTGAGGCTCGACTCGGGCGTCACGATCGCGGCGACGCACCTCGGCCTGTCATCGGATGAGCGGATCCGGCACGCGAACGAGATCGTCGAAGCATTGTCACGCGTCCCCGATCCGGTCGTGATCGGCGGAGACCTGAACGACCATCCGCCGAGCCGGGTGCTCGGGCTCTTGCTGGGTCGTTTCCGCGACTCGTTCCCCGCCGTCGGCCCGGAGCAGTCGCTGACGTACCCGGCGGATGCTCCCATCGCGCGGATCGATTACGTGCTGGTGTCTGGCATGGAGGTACGCGACGCAGCCGTCCTCCCGCTGGTCGCCTCGGACCACCTCGCGGTGGTCGTGGAGCTCGCCTAGAACCGCCCTGGCTTCGGCCGTTTCACCCGTGGAACGTTCGAGCCGATCTGCCGGTTCCGCGCCGAAGCGTGTCCCAAAACATACGGCCCGCGTAGGTTTTGGGACACACTTGGCCCAGGTCGAGCAGATCCGGTCAGGGTTCTCATCTTGCGTCGAGGGCGTCGGCGAGCTGGCGCAGGAAGAGCCCGACGTCGGTCACCATGCCGACCGACTGGATCGATCCCCGGTCCACGAGCTTGGTCACCGCCGCAGGGTTGATGTCCACGCATACGATCGGCACCGAGGCCGGCAGCAGGTTCCCGGTCGCGATCGAGTGCAGCATCGTCGACACCATCACCGCCATCCCCAAGCCCGGCACCCGCGCGCGCATCTGACGCTGCGCCTCGAGCACGTCGGTGATCACTTCTGGCATCGGCCCGTCGTCGCGCACGGACCCGCCGAGCACGTAATCCACGCCGTGGGTGACGAGGTGGAACATCACGCCTTCCTTGAGAAGACCCTGCTCGACGGCCGCCTTGAAAGAACCGGCGCGCCGCACCGCGTTGATCGCGCGGATGTGGTGCTCGTGGCCGTGCTCCTTCGGGACGCCCTCGGTCAGTGAGACGCCGAGCGACGTTCCGAAGATCGCCGCCTCCGAGTCGTGGGTCGCGATCGCGTTACCGGCGAAGGCGACGTCCACCCAGCCGGAGCGGATCAGCGCGCAGAACGCCTCGACGGAGCCGGTGTGCACGACCGCCGGGCCGAGCACCCAAAGGATCTTCTTACCTTCGGCCTTCACGCCCCGCATCGTTTCCGCGATGCGCTGAACCATGAGCCCCTGCGGCTTCTCGGAGGAAACCTCGCTCGACATGAACGAGAAGGTCTGCCCGGCGCCGCCTCGCGGACGCTCGAGCGGGTGGACCTTCACGCCGGCATGGCCCGAGACGATGAGCTGACCCGCCACGACCTCGCTCATCGGGATCGTCCGAGCGCGGCGGCCGTCGACGACGATGCCGCAGTCCATCTCCGGGCTCTCGACCCAGACCCATTCGCCGGAGATCCGGACCTGGGTGGGGAGGTTGGTCGTCGAGTAGAAGGTGTCGGGGAAGACGCCGTCCATGTCCGCCGCGAGGAGCTCGACGTCGCCGGTATCTCGGGGAGTGGCGCCCAGGTCGGCGAGGCGTCCGAGCAGCCGGTCGAGCACCTCGCGCTCGGCGCTGATCTCGATCCGGGCATACGAGGGATCGTCGTGGCTCTTGCCAACCTCGAAGGCGGCCATCCGATAGTCGGCGCCGGCCTCGACGATCTCGTCCAAGACCCGCGGCAGGATCAGCGAGTCGATGATGTGGCCGCGTATCTCGACGGCTTCGGTCTCCACGGCGGGCATCGTACCTGCCCCGTGTGGTCGCCTAGCCCAGCCGCGCGGTCTTCCGCGTGGTGGTTCCCTGCCTGCCCGGATCATGTACCAAAGGGCAGAACCCCCGCCGCCTCGGGTTCGTCTACCGTTTGTCCATCCGATCGAGGAGGCTCGATGAAACGTTTCACGTTCGCCATCGCACTGGCTGCCCTGCTGCTCGCCGCATGTGGGGGGAAGGAAGAACCCGGACAAGCGGGCCCGACGCCGACGACCTCGCCGATCCCGATCGTGGGTCCCGCGCTCGTCTACTCCACGACCTCGAACTGCCCCAGCTCGTCTTGCGCGGCCGCCGAATGGGCCGCGGATCTGAAGGAAGACCTCTGGATCTACGAGATCGAGGACGGCTCTCACTATCGCCTGACCTCCGACGGCGACGCCGTCGTCGAGGTCCTCCCGCAGTTCACCGGACGCAACACGGTGTCCTTCGTCGAGGGGAGCGACGAGCAGAAGCCCGGTCCCGCGCTCTTCGAGCTCGACTTCAAAGCGGGGAGCACCCCGAAAGAGCTCTTCCGGGTCCAGGGCGGGAGTATCTTCCGCTACGACTGGAGCCCCGACGGGTCCGCCGTCGCCTTCCTCAACTTCGACGATGCGGGCGCCTCCGCATTGCGGATCTGGACGCGCAGCGACGGCAGGATCCGGACGGTGAAGTCCTTCCCCGTGCTCCTCGGCCGCGGCATCGGGCTCGAGGACGAGGTGTCGGTCGCATGGTCGCCCGACGGGAGGTCGATGCTCGTCGTCGATACGTTCCGTGATCCGCCGCTGAAGGTCACGATGTGGGTGCTCGACCTCGAGGGCAAGGACATCGTCCCCGCCCGCGCGGGAACGTTCGGGCGCTGGGGGAGCGACTCGAAGACGATCTATTACAAGGACTACTCGGGATCCGGCGACTGGTTCCGGCTCGGCGTGTCCGACAACAAGAGAACGATGCTGGCGATCCCAGATGAGCGACTGAACCCGGCCATTTCCCCGGGCGGCGATCTGATCGCGCTCAACGGCGGTGGCTCGAAGCCGAGCGTGTACTTCTTCGATGTCGACAAGGGAAGCGAGGTCAAGATCGGCGCCGGTGTGGTCCCAGTGTGGCTATCCGACACCGAGGTCGCGGTCACCGACGTGCGCGCATGCACCGCCGAGGAGGAATGCTTCGAGGCACCGCCTTGGAAGCCGCTCGATACTGCCTCGAAGCTGGGCGTGGACGGCACCAATGCAGACGCGGCGTTCCCGGGGTGGACGCTGAACGCGGACGTGAAGACGGCTTAGGGCCGGCTCCCGATCAGGCCGGGTAGCTCCCGCATCTCCTTGATCACGACGTCTGCGTCGGGAAGGTCCGAGTCGTCGTCGTAGACGCCGGTGAAGCGGATCGTCCGCATCCCCGCTGCCCGGGCGCCGGCAACATCGGTCCGGCGGAGGTCGCCGATATGAGCGGCCTCCCCCGGACCGACGCCTATCCCGTCCAAAGCCGTGCGGAACATCCGCTCGTGCGGCTTGGGGACGCCGACCTCATCCGAGAAGGCCAGCACGTCGAGGAATGGAGTGATCCCGTGCTCGCCGAGCAGATGACGCACGACCCGGCCCGGCGTGAAGCCGGTGTCGCACACCAGCGCTGTGCGGAGGCCGCGGCGCCGCATCTCCTCGATCGCTTCGGGCACCCCCGGAACGACTTCGACCCCGAACTCGATCGAGGCTTCCTCGAAGGCGTCGGTCAATTCTGATAATCGCGCGGCGTCCGCGATGCCGAGCGCGCGAAGGCAATGCTCGGCCATGCCGGGCGCTCCGTACCCGCGAAGCTCGTGCCAGGCGGTGTGATGGTGCGCCCACGCGGCTTGGAGGAGCTCGTCGGCGGCTTCGCGCTCGAGGCCTCCGATCCGCGCGAGGTGCTCGACCCGCACGTTGTACGACGTACGCCCGTCGACCTCGGGCTTGTCGAAGATCAACGTGCCCCAGCAGTCGAACGTGACCGCGTCGAGCCCTTCGAACGTCACGACTCGTCGCTGCCGAGGAGCGGCTCGGTGAACGCGACGGCGCGCGCGATCAGCGCCTCGCGTACCTCGTTCTCGAGCATCTCTTCCGCCTCTTGGAGAAAGAGCTCCTCGACGTGTACGCGCACGCGGCCGTCCGTTCGCGCGTACGGCGGCGGCGGCCGGTCGAGGGGATACTCCGGAACCGCCCCGATCGTGGCATCGGCCAGCTGACGGAGCAGCTCGCGGGCGACCTCCGGCTCGAACCAACCGAACGGGACGAAGTCGTCTGGAGCCTCCGTCGTGTCGGTCTCCGCGGCGAGCCCGGCGCGGAGCTCCTCGATGCGCTCCGGGACCTCGGTGGCGATGATCCGTCTCGCGTCGTCTTGCCGCGCTCGGTCGACCAGCAGCGAGCCGCGACCGTCGTTGAGCATCGGGTATGCGGTCGATCCTTCTTCGTCGAGCGACGATTTCGTCATCGCGAAGATCCCTTGCTCGGCCAGCGCCTCGAGGATGATCGGGACCTCGAGCGGATCGAAGTGACCGACGAACACCGTCTCGATGCTGTCGTCGATCTCCGGAGCCCGCACCTCGTCCATGGGCTAGCCGGCCAGCCGTTTGGCGATGAATTCGGTGGAGCGTTCGAAGATCACGTCGGCATCGTAGTCCAGCGTCGCGACGTGGTACGAGCGTTCCAGCCATACCACCTCGACGTCGGTCGATCCGACGTGCTCGGCGACGTAGGTCGTGTTCCCCGGCGGCACGACGTGGTCCTGGCGGGATCCGAGGAGCAGCAGAGGAGCGGTGACCTGGGGCAGCTCCGCCTTGACGGCATCCTGGAAGCCGATCAGGCGCGCCGCGGTTCGCAAGGGCACCCGGTCGTAGCAGAGTTCGCGCTGGGACGGATCGGCGATGTCGCTCCCGATGCCCTTCACCGAGAACGGAAGCCGCCCGAGCAGCGGCGCCAGTCGCGCGCGCGGATCGTTCGAGTACACGCTCGGATTCACGCACACGACGCCGGCGACACGGTCCGCGTTCCGCGCTGCGAGGTCGAGCACGATCGTGCCGCCCATCGACATCCCGCAGAGGAACACCGACGAGCAGTGCTCGAACAAGCCGTCCAGCGACATCTGCGCCTCGCCGACCCAATCGGCCGGCGTCGATTCCGCGAAGTCGGCCATCGAGGTGCCGTGCCCCGGCAAACGCGGCGCGAGCACCGTCCATCCGCTCTTCGCGAGATGCTCGGCCCAAGGACGAACGCTCTGCGGCGTCGACGTGAATCCATGCATCACGAGCACGCCCGTTTCGGGCGAGTCGCCTTCGAATCCGAACGGTTCCGCGCCGGGAAGCAAACGCGGTGATGAGGCTCGCTTCACGAAGTCACCTGTTTTTCACGGATTCGCAACATGTGCGAAAAGTGTGACTGCTACGCTAGCAACCGCGATACGAAGTCGCTGGTCAAGATAGTTGTGACCCATGGTCGCGCGGTATAACCTAACGCGGGTGCCTTCCCCGGCTAGGGCACGCGCGTGGATGGGGAGTGGGTGACGCGGTGTTCTACTGGTTGTTGAAGCACATCGTCCTTGGTCCGATCATCAAGCTGCTTTGGCGGCCGTGGGCTGAAGGACTGGAAAACGTTCCCAAAGAGGGCCCAGTCGTCCTCTGCCCGAACCACCTCTCCTTCTTCGACAGCCTCTTCATGCCGCTCTTGCTGCCGCGGCGCGTGGTGTTCCTCGGCAAAAGCGACTACTTCGACAAGTGGTACATCAGCTGGTTCTTCAAGTCGGTGAACGTCATCCCCGTGCGTCGCGAAGGCGGCGAGGCCGGCGAGAACGCCCTGAAGGCCGGTCTCGAGCAGCTCGAGAAGGGGATGGCGGTCGCGCTGTATCCCGAAGGCACGCGCTCACCGGACGGCAAGCTATACCGCGGCAAGACCGGCGCCGCGCGGCTCGCGCTCCGCGCCGGTTGCCCGATCGTGCCCGTCGGCCTCATCGGGACCTGGGAGGTCAAGCCGGCCAGCAAGCGCTTCCCGCGGATCCGGGGGGTCCGGGTCGGGGTTCGCTACGGCCGCCCGCTGGACTTCTCGCGCTACGCGGGCAAGGAGGACGACCGGTTCGTCCTGCGCTCCATCACCGACGAGATCATGTACGAGCTGATGCTCCTCACCGGGCAGGAGT
>JBBDRM010000062.1 GCA_040905475.1 Actinomycetota bacterium | reverse complement strand
CCACTGGCCGTGCATGACGTTGTGGCCGATCTCCATGTTCTCGAGGATCTTGGCCGCCGACAGGGCCGAGGTGCCCGCGATCCAGGCCGGCTTGTAGCGCGAGAAGAGCAGCAGGACGCGGCCCATGACCGCGAGCCGCCGCTGCATCTCGATCATGCTGACGATGTACTTGCGGTCGCGGTCGCCGAGGTCCTCGTAGACCTGGTCGTGGATCGCGTCGAACTCCTTGGCGAGCTGCTCCACCTGCTCAGCCGTGAGCTTGGCGAGCGGACTCTCGATCTTGCTTTCACTCACAGAGCTTCTCCTCCTGTCAGAGATCCATTTCGACGGGGCCCTCGGGGGCGCTGATGCAGACGCGGATCATCTCCCCATCGCTCCCGTAGATCTTGCCGTTGCGCAGGTCGCGGACGCGTCCCGAGCAGAGCTTTCCGATGCAGGTGTGGCAGATGCCCTCGCGGCAGCCGTAGTCGAGCTCGAGCCCGGCGTCCTCGCCCGCGACGAGGATCGGCGTGCCGCCTCCGGCCTCGGTCCTTGTATCGCTCTTGAGGAACGAGATCTCGCCGCCCTCGCCCTCCTCGACGAAGCCGACCTTGGGCTGGAAGCGCTCCATGTGGAGCAGCTCGCGGTCGCCGTCGGCCTCCCAGCGCTGCTCGAATGCGTCCAGCATGTCGGAGGGGCCCGAGAGGAAGGTCTCGCGCTCGCGCCAGTCGGGGCAGAGCTCGTCGAGGTCCGCCGGCTTGATCCGGCCGTGGTCCCCAGTGATCTGGAAATGACGCCTGAATCCGGAGTTGCGCTCGTCAAGTGCGCGCAGCCGCTCTCCGAAGATGACGCGGTCCTCGGTCCGCGCCGAGTGGATCATCACGACTTCCTTGAGGCCGCCTTCCTGGTCGAGCGCCCGCAGCATGCTCATGATCGGCGTGATCCCGCTGCCGGCGGTGATGAAGAGCATCCTCTCGGGCCGGGGGTCGGGGAGCGTGAAGTCGCCCTCGACGCCGCCGAGGCGGATGATCGTCCCGGGCCGAAGCTTCGTCGTCAGGTGGGGCGAGACCTTGCCCTCCTCGACCAGCTTCGGCGTGATGCAGATGTGGTCGTCGGCGGGCTCGGAGGTGATCGAGTAGGCGCGCCAGTGGTGGACGCCGTCGACG
>JBBDRM010000061.1 GCA_040905475.1 Actinomycetota bacterium | reverse complement strand
GTCTACCTCGAGGCGCAGGCCTGCGCCCGGCCGGCGATCGCCGGCGATTCCGGCGGCGCCCCCGAGGCCGTCGTCCCCGGCGAGACGGGGTTCGTCGTCCCCGGCCGCGATCACCGCGTACTCGCCGAGCGGCTCGTCGAGCTGCTCGGCGACCCGGCTCGTGCCCGCGCGATGGGGGAAGCCGGCCGCCGGTTCGTCGAGGCGAACCACCGTTGGGACGACGTCGTAGCCCGCTATGTGGAGATGCTCGACCGCACCTGACCCATTGCCAGCCGGCCGCGCGCCGGGCTATACAAAGACCCCACACGAACGCACCGGAGGGAGCCGTCATGGGCGACACGATCGTGAGCACGTTCCTCGAGCGGACGAAGGTTCACCCGGACCGCGACGCCCTCAAGGTCAAGCGCGACGGCCAATGGTCGGGGATCACCTGGCGCGAGTACGAGGAGCTCGTCCGGCGCGCCGCCAACGGCCTGCTCGCCCTCGGGATCGAACGCGGCGACCGGGTAGCGCTCATCTCGCTCAACCGGCCGGAATGGCACGTCGCCGACATCGCCACCCAGGCGACCGGCGGTATCACCGTGCCGATCTACGTCACGAACTCGCCCCCGCAGGTCTCCTACATCACCGGCCACTCGGAGTCGAGGGCGATCTTCGTCGAGGACGCCGGCCAGCTCGACAAGGTCATGAAGACCAAGAGCGAGCTGCCGGATCTGAAGAAGGTCATCATCTTCGACCCCACCGGAGTGGAGCTCGACGATTTCGTCATGAGCTGGGATCAGCTCCTCGCGGCGGGGTTCAAGCACGCGGACGCGAACCCGAAGGCTTTCGACGAGCGCCTCGCGCAGATCAAGCCGGAAGACCTTGCGACGCTCGTCTACACGTCGGGCACGACCGGCCCCCCGAAGGGCGCGATGCTGACCCATGCGAACATCGTCTGGACCTGCGGATCGCTCGACCAGATCCTCCACGTCACGCCGGAGGAGCGGAAGCTTTCGTACCTGCCGCTGTCTCACATCGCCGAGCGGATGGTCGGCCACTTCACGCACATCTACGGCGGCGGCGAGACCTGGTTCGCCGAGTCGATCGACACGCTGCGCGAGGACCTCGGCGCGTGCAAGCCGACGATCTTCTTCGGGGTTCCGCGCGTGTGGGAGAAGTTCTACGCCGGCATCACCGCATTGCTCGACGGCCTGCCCGACGAACAGCGCGACGCCGCGCAGCAGGCGTTGCAGCTCGGCTTGAAGCGGGTCGAGGCGCAGCAGGCCGGCACCTCGCTCCCGCCGGAGCTCGAGGAGAAGTACCAACAGGCCGACGCGCGGTTGTTCGCGATCGCGCGTGCCGCGCTCGGGCTGGATCAGGCGAAGGCGCTGGTGTCGGGCGCGGCGCCGATCAACGCAGAGATCCTGCGGTTCTTCCACGCGATCGGACTCCCGGTGGCCGAGGTGTACGGCCAGACCGAGGACAACGGCCCGACCTCGATCAACCCGCCGGACGCGATCCGCATCGGGACCGTCGGCCCGCCGCTGCCCGGGGTGGAGGTCAAGATCGCGGAGGACGGCGAGATCCTGGTCCGGGGCGGCAACGTCGGTCCCGGCTACTACAAAAACCCGGAGGCGACCGCGGAGCTGATCGACGACGAGGGATACATGCACTCCGGCGACGTCGGTGAGTTCGACGAGAAGGGCTACCTGCGCATCACCGATCGCAAGAAGGACCTGATCATCACCGCGGCAGGGAAGAACATCGCCCCGCAGGTGATCGAGAACATGCTCAAGCACTCGCCGTGGGTCTCCCAGGTCGTGCTGATCGGCGAGGCGAAGCCGTTCCTGACGGCGCTGATCACACTCGATCAGGAGAAGGTCTCGCAGTTCGCCGAGCAGAAGGGGATCCCGTTTTCCGACTTCGCCGAGCTGAGTCGCCACCCCGACATCCGGCAGCTCATCGAGGTCGCCGTCGCCGAGGTCAACGAGAACCTCGCCCGCGTCGAGCAGATCAAGAAATGGATCGTGCTCGAGCGCGACTTCGCTCAGGAGCACGACGAGATGACGCCGACGATGAAGGTTCGGCGCAAGGCGATCACGCAGAAGTACGCCGACACGATCGAGTCGATGTACCGTTGAGTACTTTCCACTGATCGCATGTTGCTATAACGACGCTTGGTGTGGCCGACTGACTCTGACGAGTATCTACGAGGCGGTGTGGGAGGGAGGCGGTTCAATGGAGCCTGGGTCAGAATTCCGGACGCTCCTGAGACGGCTTGCGTCGCGGCGCACACCGCGAGGGGAGATTCCCGCGGTTCGTTATGATCCCGTAACCCAGACGACCATGGTTTTTGAGAACGGCCGCTGGGTGGCGAGCTGGGAGGCCTCGGCGCTGAGGGACTCGAAGAAGGCGGACCTTGAGACCGGTGAGGACCAGAAGAGCGAATAGCGCCAGACCGGAACTGCTCATCCTCTCGAACCAACGTGACTTCTCGGCGGACGAAGTCATCCGGAGAATCGACCCGGAGCGTGTCAGTCTCCGCCGCCTCAACATCGAGGAGGCCACAGCCGGACGGGCTTGGGCCTGGTCGCCCCAGCATGAAGCGCCCGACCTCCGCTGGGTACGTGCTGTGTGGTGGCGACAATTCGCCCTGAATCGGGCGTCCAACTCCGTCTTGGATGTCGACGAGTCGCTCGTTCAGCGAGCGCAATGGCGCGCCTTCGTATCCGCGGCCGATCGGCCGGAAATCGCTTGGGTCAATCCACTCTGGGCGTCCCGTCGCGCCGAGAACAAGATCGAGCAACTCCGGGCTGCGATCAGGGTCGGCTTGAATGTTCCGCCGACGCTGGTGACCAACGATCCCGAGCAAGTGGCTGCCTTTCGTGAAGAGCACGGCGAGTGCGTCGTCAAGTCGCTCGCGTCCGCGTATTTCGAATTCTCCGACGAATCGTTCGTCTTCACCGAGCAAGTCACCGACGAGGTCCTGCAAGACCCATCCAGGAGGTTTCCTTCTCCCGGACTTCCTGCTCACGCGTTTGAAGGCTGGGTTCGTTCAACTCGAGATCGACGGAAGAAAGATCCGAGGGAAGGAAGACTACGGTCGGTACAGCGTCGGCATCACCGTCCTGGCGAAGCAGACGAACCTGCTTCCATGGACCAGCTATCTGACGGAGATCGACACGGCACACGCAGTTCCGATCTCATCGCCGACCGAGGAAGAGATCGTCGTAACGACTCCCAAGATCCCTGGACTCGAGCTGCACATCCCCAAGGGAGCCACGGTAACGGACGAAAACGGTGATCCAGTCACGTCCATCAGCATCACGCCCATCCCGGTGACGAGGACCGCGTTCCCCACTCCCGAGAACGTCTTGGTGCCTCTGTACTACACGATCCAGCCCAGCGGTATGCAGGTGAGCGCGCCGGGCGCCTATCTCATCTATCCGAACCCGGGATACGTAGGAGTAGGGCCAGGAGGACGGGTCGATTTCTGGCGGTACGACCCTGCGAGCGATCGCGGTTGGTACGTCTACGGCCAAGGCACAGTCACCGATGACGGCGAGCAGGTCATTCCTGACCCCGACACGCGTTTGACGTCGTTCACATCAGACATGATCTCGAAGCCTCGGATGGGCGGAAAGAATCCGGGCAAGAAGAGGCGGAACGGCGATAGCCGAGGAGATCCCGTCGACCTGAACACGGGTACTCAGACGATCCAGCACACGGACCTCTATCTACCGGACGTCATCCCGATCCAGGCGACACGCTCGTATCGTTCGAACGATGGCGTCGCTCGTGAGTTCGGGATCAGTGGATCCCAAGATTACGACATCTATCTGATCACCTCGAACCCCTACCAGACCGCCTCGCTTATCCTCGCCGACGGAACGCGGGTGGAATATAACCGGCTCACTGCCGGCAACCAGTTCTTCGACGCCGTGTTTGAGGCCTCAGGGATATCCGGTCCCTTCTACAAGTCCAGGCTAGTGTGGAACGGCGCTGGGTGGGATCTCACTCGGAGAGACGGGACGGTCTTCGTCTTCGGCGAAGCCGCTCCGCTGCAGGCGATCCGCGATCGCTTCGGAAACAAGGTCTCTATCGTGCGCTCGGGAGGACAGGCCGGCAACATTTCCTACGTTCGCTCGCCGAACGGACGATGGTTGCAATTCCACTACGATTCCGCGAACCGTATCGACTGGATCAGGGACAACCTCGGCCGCCAGGTCGACTACGTCTACGATTCGGGCGGCCGGCTCTTCCAGGTCCACGACCCGAAAGATGGCGTGACCGAATACACGTACAACTCCTCCCACCAGCTCGTCACCGCTAAGACGCCGCGTGGGCATGTGTTCATCACGAACGAATACGATCCGGCCTCGGGCCGCGTCGTCAGGCAAACGGATGCGACCGGCGGTGTCTGGGAGTTCGCCTACACGACCGATAGCAGCGGCAACGTCACTCAGACTGAGGTCACCGACCCGCGCGGAATCATTGAGCGCGTCAGCTTCAATGCCGACGGCGACACGATCACCGATGTTCAGGCAGTGGGCACGCCCGAGGAGCGGACCTGGAGCTTCGAACGACAGGTCGGGACGAGTTTCCTGACCAAGGTCACGGATCCGCTCGGCAGACACACGAGGTTGACGTACGATGTTTTCGGGAACGTCAAAAGCGTTACCCGAGCCTTGGGTACCGCCGACGCCGTCACCACGGCGTTCACGTATGAACCCAAGTACAGCCGGCTCACCAGCGTCACGGATCCGCTATCGCATACGACGACGATCGCCTACCCGAGCGCCACACGGACCGTGGCGACTGATCCTCTGGGACACGCCACGACCATCGACACCAACCCAGCCGGCCAGGTCACCTTGATCGCCGACGCACTGGACAACCAAACGACGATCACCTATGAGCTCGCCGATCCGGTCGCGGTAACCGACGGACTGGGCAACACCACGAGCTATTTCATCGACGGGGGAGGCCGGACGGCGGAGACGATCCCAGCAAGTGGGGTCAGCGTCCGGGGGACCTACGACGCGCTGAACAGCCTGACCGGCGTGCGCGACTCGTTGGGGAACCAGACGTCCCTCGCCTACGACGAGGACGGCAACCTGGTGTTGTTCACCGATCCGCTGTCGAACGCAACAACCTACACGTACGATCCGATGGATCGCTTGCAGACGCGCACGGACGCCCTCGGGCGGGCGGACACACGCGACTACGATGCCGCCGGGAGCCTGTCTCGATTCACGGACCGGCGGGGCAAGGTAACCACCCTGGGGTACGACCCTCTGGGGCGCAGGACCTTCACGGGCTTCGGAACCGTCGGCTCGGGGGGCTCGGCCACCTACGAGAGCACGATCAGCTATGGGATCGATGCCGCGGATCGTCTCACGGAGGCGACCGATTCGGTAGGCGGATCGATCGAGATGGCTTACGACGCGCTGGACCGACTCACCTCGCAGGTCACTGTTCAGGGGGGCGTCTCCTACACGTATGACGCTGCGGATCGCCGGGCGACCATGACCGTGGCGGGCCAGCCTCAGCTCTCCTACGCCTACGACGATGCCAGCCGGCTGATCGGCATCAACCAGGGTACGGCCAGCGTCTTGTTGGGCTACGACGACGCGGACCGCAGAACCTCTCTGACGCTGCCCAACGGCGTCACCACCGCGTATGGCTACGACGACGCCTCTCGCCTCACCTCTCTCACCTATGCCAACGGCGTCCCGCTTGGGGATCTGGCCTACGGCTACGACGCCGCCGGGCTTCGCTCGACTGTGTCGGGTAGCTTCGCCCGGGTGTCGCTTCCTTCACCCGTTTCGTCCGCGAGCTACGACGCCGCGAATCAATTGACCGCGTGGGATGGGCAGGCGTTCACCTACGATCAGGCGGGGAATCTGACCGGTGACGGGTCGAACACCTACTCGTGGAACGCCCGGGGAGAGTTGGCTGGCATCTCCGGCGTCACGGCGGCGAGTTTCACCTACGACGCCTTCGGCCGCCGGCAGGCCAAGACGATCGCGGGCGACACAACCGGCTTTCTGTATGACGGGGACAATCTCGTCCAAGAGCTGGCAGGGGGTTCTCCGTCGGCCAATCTTCTCTCGGGCGGGTTAGACGAAGTGTTCACGCGCACCGAGGGTGGCCTCTCCACCGGCTTCCTGGCGGATGCCCTGGGATCGACCGTGGCGCTCACAGATGCGGCCGGATCGATCACCAACTCCTACACGTATGAGCCGTTCGGCAAGGCCACGCTCACGGGCGCCCCGTCCACGAACCCGTATCAGTTCACCGGGCGTGAGGCCGACACGGCGGAGCTGAATCACTATCGGGCTCGCTTCTACAGTCCGGTCACGGGCCGGTTCATCTCGGAGGATCCCCTAGAGTTCGCCGGCGGCAGTGCCAACCTCTACGCGTACGTGGCGAACAGCCCCTTCAACCTAACGGATCCGTTCGGAACCAACCCCTTCGGCGACCTGTGGAGTGGGATCAAGTCTCTCGCGAGTAAAGCCTGGTCCTGGATTGCAGACCACGCTTGGGAGATTGCTGTTGGCGTCACGTTCGTTGCGATCTGCGTCGCCGCTTCGGCCACTTGTGCAGGGCTCGTGCTACGAGGCATCAGCCTCCTTTCACCCAGGGCAGCGTCATGGCTTATGGGTGCGCGTGCAGCGGGGTTAGCATTGGTGACTCCATCGTCCCGGGCACTTGCACGCGCCCTTCAAGCCGCAGGGCAGGTGCGCCCGGCTGGATCAGCAGCGCATCATATGGTTGCTGGATCTGCTGCGCAGGCGGCCGCTGCACGTGCCGTACTCCAACGCTTTGGGGTTGGGATCAATGATGCAGTAAATGGTGTGTTTCTACCCGCCGCGATGCACCACAGTGTACATACGTCTGCCTACTATCAGGCAGGTAACGAAGCACTTAGCAATGCGACATCGAGACAGCAGGTCATCGACATCCTGAATAGCATCGGGCGAGCGCTCAGCTCTGGAGGATTCCCGTGATGGAATCTCCAAACGTGTACAGGCTTCGCTTTAGCGAAGGCTTCGAGTGGCTCTTGCCGATCAACGATGCAGACTTCGAATCTCTTCGATTTGACGGCCAGTCACGGGTCGAGTCATGGAGGCCGGTCAAGATGAAGAGACTAATGGCAACCGAAAAAGGCGAGCGTCTTAGATTGACTGATTTCCCAGCATGTTCAGGGGGAGACATGCTGTTGATGAGCCGTTCAGCAAGAGACAGGATCGGGCCTCGGTTGGAGTCATATGGCGAGATCTTGCGCCTGGAATGCGAGGACGGAGAGTTCTGGATACTCAATGTGACTCGGTTGATTGATGCTCTCGACGAGAGCAAATCGGAGTTGGTGAGAGCATCGGATACGGGAGCAGTCCTAATGATCCGAAAGCACGCGTTTCGGGCATCGGAACTGGGAGAGGCTCTCGTCTTTAAACTGGTCCAGATGCCTCGCGGACTCATCTATGTTACTGATCCGTTCATCGAAATTGTGGGCGTATCCGGACTTAGGGGCCTTGAGTTTGTGCAAGTATGGCCACCTTGAGCTCTGTTGTTCGTACCTCCCGAACCCCACGCTCCTACACCTATGAGCCGTTCGGCAAGGCCACGCTCACGGGCGCCGTATCAGTTCACCGGCCGTGAGGGCGACGCGGCGGAGTTGTATCACTATCGGGCGCGCTCCCACAGTCCGGTCACGGGAAGGTTCATCTCGGAGGACCCTCTCGAGTTCGCAGGCGGCGGCGCCAATCTCTACGCTTACGTGGCGAACAGCCTCTCAATCTGACGGATCCGTTCGGGACGAACATCTTCGGCGACGCCTGGACCGCTGTGAAGAACGCGGCCGGCCGGGCCTGGTCCTGGATCGAAAATCACGCCTGGGACATCGTCGATGTGATCCACAAGATAGGCAACTATGTGGCAGGTGCTGCAGGGTTATGTGCGGCCTTGTTTCTCGGCTCGCCGCTCGGTGCCGTGTGTGGCGGTGTCACCCTTGGAGCGTCTGCGGTCAGTCTGATTACAGGAACGGCCCTGTACGCGGGAGGGCGGTTGTCGCGCACGGGGCTTCTCCTCGACGCTGTAGGTGCGTTACTGTCCGGCACGGGAAGTGTCTTCCAAGGGGCTGCAAACGCAGCGCGCGGGCTCGGAATGACTGACGAGGCTGTTGCGGGTCTCCGCTTGCTCCAAGCCCACTACGCTGGATCGGTCACCGGAATCGCACGGACGCTGTCGGCCGGTTGGTCGGTTGCGAAGACAGCTGGGTGGTACGCTGTTGCCGAGGGGCTTTCGTTCGTCAGTTGGATGCTCAGTGCATCCGGGTTCGGTTTCAGCCTAGTATCCGTGCAGCGGCAATGAACGCGCGACGTCGAATCAACTGGGCGTTCTTAGCGGCTAGCATCGTCTATGCAGTCGCTGTGTGGCGTCAGGACGGGCTGCTCGGCGTGGTCGGGATCGTCCTTCTAGGCGTCGGTATGATAACCGTCGGCAGCTGGTGGCTGCGCAGGAAGGACAGGGCGGCCAAATCAGGCAACGATGGGAATGAGTCCAGATAGATTCCCATTCCAGCTTATGAACCGTGCCGGGATATCTGGATGGCTCCATTCCGTGAGCGATGGGCTCCATCGCACCCGGTTCCCTTGGACACCTGGTCGTGCTTCGTGACCAGAACGAGTTCTTCCCCGTTGGGGACGAGTACGCCCATGTCGCGTAAGCCATGTGCCGGTCCTGTGCGGTCCAACGAGAGTGCCTCGCGCACGCGATCGAGAGCCGGCGGTACGGGTTCGGGGGTGGCCCGGACGGAGAGTGAACGCTATGAGCTCTGGAGGGCGGCGGGCCCGCAGGATAGGCCTAGGGGTGCCGCCGCTGGTACGCCGCGCCGCTCGTCGGCGCTCATATTCGCTCTCATGCGACCTCTTCCCGCCTCTCTTTCTCCTGGAAAAGCGTCTCGCCGCGCACGTGGCGCATAAGCCGCCGCCTGCATGGGGCTTCGCGGTGGAGCCGCACTCCCGACAGGCGTCCCATCTGCGGGACCAGGCGCCCCGGGGGAGTGAGAGTGGAAGCACGTCGGGCTGCTGATCGTTCCCTCGGAGTTCGACCCGGTATCTGCGCCTTTGAACCCGGTACCGAACTGGACTCTCGTCAGGCCCTCTATCAAGTCTGAAGCATGCTCTTGAGGCCACGCCTTCCATCCGTCCGTGGTGTTTGACGAGATGCAGGCACTGCATGCATAATGCAGATCATGGCGGTATCGATAACGATCCGAAACGTGCCTGACGACGTGCGCGACGTGCTCGCGGCGCGAGCGGCGCGAGCCGGCCGGTCGCTCCAAGAGCAATTGCGGGCAGAGCTCGTCGACCTGGCCCGGCGCCCCACCGTAGAAGACGTCATGGCGAGAGCGCGGGAACGCAAAGCGGCGACCGGAAGCCGCCTCGCGCGAAAGCGCATCATCCGGCACCGGGACGCCGATCGGCGTTGACGCTGGTCGTCGATTCATCCGCCGTCGTCGCCGCACTCGTGGACGGCGGACCGGACGGCAGATGGGCGGAGGCGCTGCTGGTGTCGGAGCCGTTGGCTGCTCCCCACCTCATGCCGGTGGAGGCGGCGAACATCCTGAGGCGCTCCGCTCTTGCCCGGGATCTCAGCGAAGACGTCGCTTCACTGGCGCACGCTGACTTGCTGCAGCTCCGCGTCGAGCTCTTTGCTTACGAGCCGGTCGCAGAGCGTGTGTGGGAGTTGCGCGGTTCGCTTACGGCGTACGACGCTTGGTATGTGGCGCTCGCAGAGTCGCTCGGATCTCGGCTCGTGACGTTGGATACGCGACTCACTCGCGCATCGGGTTCACGTTGCGAGTTCGAGACGCCGAGCGGGCGTCACCACTGACCGGACATCGTCATGGACGATGACGCGATCGGATAGCGAAGGGCTGTCGATCGAGGGTCTGAACGAGGATCTCATAGCGCCGGGCGGGCCGGTATGGCTTCCGGACTTTCTCGAGAACATGTACTCGTAAGCATCCGGACCGACCGGGTCACGCCGCCCAGCGTCTCCGGACGACCCTGAGCTGCACGCCCACGAGCGCCAGCGTGACCAGATACATGACGAGCGTCATCGATGCCGCGTAGCCGAATCGGAAGAACTCGAACGCGTTCCGGTACGTGTACAGCGGAAGGAACGTGGTCGCGTAGAAGGGCCCGCCGTCGGTCAGCACGAGCGCGGGCACGAAGTTGGCCTGGAAGCTGTAGACGATGTCGCGCGCGGCCAGCAGCGTCAGCACGGGCGCCATCAACGGCAGCGTCACCCGGCGGAACATCCACAGCGGCCGCGCGCCGTCGATCGCGGCGAGCTCGTAGAGGTCGTTCGGGATGTCGTTCCGTGCGGCCAGGGCAACCACGAAACCCTCGCCGACCTGGAACAGGCTCATGATCACGATCGCGAAGCGCGCGCTCCACGGACCGAGGAGCCACTCGGTGACCGGGAAGCCGAGCATCCCGGCGAGCAGCGGTAAGGGTCCGTAGAGCGGGTTGAAGACCCAGAGCCACAGCAAGGCGTAGGAGATGTCGGGGACGACGCTGGGCAGGTACACGGCGGCGCGCTCGGCTCCGACGCCACGGCGGCGGCGCGCGTAGAGTAACGAGGTCCCGAGCGCGACGCCGAGCCGCAAGGGCACCGCGATGGCGGCGAAGATGAGGGAGTTCCACAAGGCGGTCCAGAAGAGGTCGTCGCCGATCATCCGCCGGAAGTTGGCCAGCCCCGACCACTTAGGGCTGCTCAGGCCGTCGTAGTCCGTGAACGCGAGCCCGAGCGTCATCAGTGCTGGAAGCACGACCAGGACCGCGGCCGCGGCGAAGAGCGGCACGGCCATCCGACGGAGGTGGCGGTCCCAGCGGTTCATCCGCCGCTCCCGTGCCGGATCGCCGCGCCGGTCTCCGGATTGAACAGATGCAGCCGGTCCGGGTTCAGCCACGCGCGGACGCGGTCGCCGCACACCGCCGGGAACGACGGCTCGACCCGTGCGATCAGCCGGCGCCCGCCGGCGTCGAGCTCGAGCAGGATCTGGTCGCCGATCGACTCCACGACATCGACGAGCGCGTCGAACGTTCCATCGGCGCGGCTCGTCGCCGACCACCGGGAGCCTTCGATGTGGACGTGTTCCGGCCGCACGCCGAGCACGAACCGCTCGCCGCGGGGAAGGTTGTTCACGGCGACGGTCACGGAACCCCAGACGAGTGCTCGGTCTCCGGATCGATGAGCCTCGCCGAGGTTCATCGGCGGATTCCCCATGAACGACGCCACGAACGTTGTGGCCGGCTCGTCGTAGACCTCGCGCGGCGTGCCGAGCTGGATCAGCTCGCCGGCGCGAAGGACGCCGACCCGATGACCGATCGACAGCGCCTCGCTCTGGTCGTGCGTGACGTAGACGGTCGTCGTTCCGAGACCGGCCTGGAGGCGGACGATCTCGCCCCGCGTCGCCACCCGCAACTGGGCGTCGAGGTTCGAGAGCGGCTCGTCCATAAGGAAGATCGCCGGCCGGCGGACCATCGCGCGGCCGAGCGCAACCCGCTGCCGCTCTCCACCCGACAGCTCGCGTGGCCGCCGGTCGAGGAGCTCGGCGATGCCGAGCGAAGCGGCGACCGTCGTGACGCGCTCTCGGATCTCTTCCGCTGGCCGGCGTCGAGTCGCAAGTCCGAACGCGAGGTTGTCGCGGACGCTCATGTGCGGGAACAGCGCGTAGCTCTGGAACACCATGGCGACGTCGCGGTCGTTCGGCGGTACGGCCGTGACGTCTCGATCGCCGACCAGGATGCGGCCGGCATCGGGCGCCTCGAGGCCGGCGATGACTCGCAGGGTCGTGGATTTCCCCGATCCCGACGGCCCGACGAGGACGAGGAGCTCTCCGTCACCGACCTCCAGCGATAGTTCGCGGAGCGCCGCGGCCGCGCCGAACGACTTCGAGACGCCGTCAAGCCGGAGGCTCGGCATCGGGTTAGGACGGGGACGGCGCGGGCCGGGCTTCGGCGAACAGCTCGCGGGTCGCGATGTCGATCTCGATGCCGAGGGCCTCGATGCGCTCGTTCCCGAAGAACCACTCTTCCACGATGGGATCGGCTTTCGTCTCGATCTCGTTCCATGTCCCGATGTTGGGGAAGCGTCGGATGAGAGGGATCTGGTCGAGGAAGATCTGCGCGTGCGCCGGCGGTTGGCCCGGGGCAAGGAAGTCGGCGGAGCGTGACACGGCCATGTGCGACGGAACCGTCCGGCCCGTGCGTGCGAGGATCGGGGCGCCCTCGGGGCCGGTCGCGAACTCGATGAAACGGAACGCGAGATCCTTGACCTTCGAAGCCTTCGCCATGCAGAGCGCGTCGGAATGCAGCATGGTCGCCGGTTCCGCATCAATCGGTAGCGGCGCGACATCCCAGTCAAGATCCGGCACGCCTCGGAGCGTAGGGGTCACCCGTCGCGACTCGATGAGCATGCCGAGACGACCGGCCGCGAAGCGGGCCTCCAGATCCTCTGACTCGAATTCGGCCAGGCTGGGAACCACCCGGTGTACGCGCCTCAGCTCGATGAAGAATTTCAAGGCCCGGAGCTCCGTGGGCCCGAGCATGGTAGTCTTGGTGGGGTTGACCACATCGTCGACGACCTCCCCGCCCGCCTGCCAGACGAACGGAGCGACTCGCACCAGCGTCGGTTCCACACCGAGGCCGTACACGTCGGTTCTTCCGTCCCCGTTCGTGTCGACGGTAAGCCGCTTCGCGGACGCCAGGAGATCCGACCAGCGCCACCCCACCCGGGGAGTCGCGAGTCCCGCCCGCGCGAACAGCCTCTTGTTGTAGTAGACGACCTGGCTCGAGATGTTCGTTGGCATGCACTGGACGACCCCGGTTCGTCGGAACGAGTCGAGGGCCTCGGGGTAGAAGTCTTCCTCTTGCAGACGTTGGCTGCCGGCCAGCATCGGGCCGACCGGTTCGAGAACCTGCCGGTCG
The DNA here is from genome assembly GCA_040905475.1 of Actinomycetota bacterium. NCBI lineage: Bacteria > Bacillati > Actinomycetota > Actinomycetota bacterium. Next base: position 25,681 of record JBBDRM010000061.1, on the reverse strand, counting down.
ACGAACTGCCCGAAACGCCGGTAGTTGATGAGGAAAAGGTCGGGCGGGCTCCCAGCCGAGAACGACGTCACGAGCTTTGCGATGTGATCTCCCGGGTTCGGGACGACGACGAGGTTTACCTTCGCGCCGGGCGACGCCCGCTCGAACGCGCCGGCCAGAACCCGATAGGACTCTGCTTCGTCGGGGCTGCCGGAGATCTGCACGGTGAGCGACCCGTCGGCCCGACCATCCGCGCTGCATGCGGTGAGGACGAAGAAAAGGAAGGCCACGAGGATCTTGAGCGACCGGCTCACCCGATCCTCGTTTCGTCCTGCAGGAAGCGCCGCTGTACGACGAGGAAGGCCAGGACGACCGGCGCCGTCACGATCACCGATCCCGCCAGAAGGACGGGCCAGTTCGTCGGACCGAGCTGCTCGAGGTACCGGAGCACGAGCGGGGCCGTGTACCGGGACTCGGTATGGAGATACAGAAGCGGATCGATGAAGTTACTCCACGCTGCCAGAAAGGCGAGCATCCCCACGACGACGGTCGTCCGTCGAACGAGCGGCATCGCGATGCGCCGCCACACCCTGAGCGCAGAGGCGCCTTCGAGACGAGCCGCCTCGTAGACATCGTCCGGGATGCGTCGGAACGCGTACACGTAGAGCAGGACGGCGAAGGGGCTGCCGCCCATGAGCGCGGGCGCGATGAGGGGCCACGGCGTATCAAGGATGCCGGCGGATCTGAATATGGCGAATCGCGCGATCCACAGCGCTGTCACCGGCACGGTCAGAAGCACGACGGCGATCGCGACGAGTCGTCGGCGTCGCCGGTCCGGCATCCGAGCGATGCCGAATCCGGCGAGCGAGGACGTGGCGATCGCCAACGGAACGGACACCGACGCGACGAAGAGCGAGTTCCCCATCGCTCTCGCCAAGGGCGAGAGGCGAAAGGCCTCCCGGTAGCCCTCGACGGTAACCGGGCGCGGAAGGAGTTCCGGCGATCGGGGAGGCGGGAGACCGGGCCGGCGCAAAGACCCCGTCACCATGATCACGAGCGGTGCGACGAAAAGCAGCGCCACCAAAGCGCCCGTCCCGGCGCGGGCGAGAGAGCGGCTCCGCTCCGTCGTAGACACGTCCGCGGATTCTAGAAGGGCGTCACCGAATAGACACGCTGCCGGGGTGCGTACGGCACCGAGCCGGACCAGCGACTATGCGCGTTCCGACTCGATCACTTCGAACGTCCACACCTCACTCGCGGTCGAAACCGGGCCCTGCTGCTTGTGTTGCGCGTGGCCGTCCGCGAAATACGTCGAGCTCATCCACGCTTCGAAATCCGCTTTGCCGCGCCAGCGCGTGTACACGAGGTATTTCTCGTCGCCGCTGGGGCGGAGCAGCTCGAACGCTTCGAACCCGTCGGCCTTCGACACCTGGCCGGCGCGGGCGGCGAACCGCGCCTCGAACTCTTCCCGGCGCTCGGCCGGCACTTCAACGGCATTGATTACGACGACCGACATGTGATGCCTCCTGTTTACGCGCCGGGCTCTGGGAGCCCAACCTAGCAGGCGCCCTTGTCGCCCGGCGCGCCCGGCCCCTACGCTTCTGGCCGGACACGGGTGAGGGAGGATGCGATGACGCGGGACATCCTGGCGGAACGGGCCGAGATCGACGCGGCCGCCGAGGGCAAGACGCTCTGCTCGGAGTTCGAGCGAACCGCGGCCGCGTATCCGGATCTCGATGCATTCCGCTGGCGAACCGGCGACGCCACTTACGATGCCTTCACCTGGAGCGAGTACCGCAAGCGCGTGCGCAACGCCGCGCTCGGACTTCGCGCGTTGGGGCTGAAGCCGGGGGACTTCGCGCTGATCCAGGCGCGTTGCATCCCCGAGCACTCGGTGGTCGACATGGGCATCGTTCACGCACGGGCCACACCGGTGAGCCTCTACAACACGTTGTCGCCCGAGCAGATCTGCTACATCGCCAACCATTGCGGTGCGCGGATCGCGATCGTCGAGAACGTCGCTTTCCTCGAGCACTTCCTGAAGGTGCGTGAAGAGCTGCCGCTGATCGAGAAGATCGTTCTGATCAACGGCGCCGATGAAGCCGCGACCGATTGGGTCGTGTCGTGGGACGAGGTGCTCGCCGACGGCGCCGCCGAAGCCGAGCGCGACCCCGGCGCGTTCGACGATTCGTGGAAGCAGGTGACACCCGACGATCTCGCGACGTTGATCTACACGTCGGGCACCACCGGACCGCCCAAGGCGGTCATGGACACGCACCGGAACATCATCTGGCACTTCGAGATGACCCGTCGCGTGTACGAGTTCCGGGCGGACGACCACGGGCTCTCGTACCTGCCGCTCGCGCACGCGGCCGGTCGCACCGGCGCTCACTGGAACCCGCTGCTGTTCGGCGGGACCGTTATCTGTTGTCCCGACATCAGCCAACTGCTGCTCTTCCTCATCGAGAACAGGCCGACGCTGTTCGTCGGGGTGCCGCGCGTGTACGAGAAGCTCTACGCGGGGATGCACGCGGCGCTGGCGGCGCAGCCCGACGAGAACATCAAGAAGATGGTTCAGGACGCGGTCGACGTCGGCCGTGAGATGGTCGCGCACGAGCAGAAGGGCGTCGAGCCCTCCGAAGAGCTCCGCGCGCGCTACGACGCCGTCGCTCCGATCCTCCAAGCCGTTCGCGGGCGCGTCGGACTCGATCAGTTGCGGGTCGCGCTCGTCGGCGCAGCCCCGATCTCGACCGAGGTGATCGAGTTCTTCCACGCGCTCGGCATCCGCGTTTCCGAGGTCTGGGGGATGAGCGAGCTGACGGCCGTCGCGACCGCGAACGGCGAGAAGCGGATCAAGATCGGCAGCGTCGGCCCGGCGGCACCCGGCGTCGAGGTCGTCCTCGCGGAGGATGGCGAGATCTTGGCCCGCGGCGGGAATCTGATGAAGGGCTACTACAAGGATCCCGAGAAGACGGCCGAGGCGATCGACGATGAGGGCTGGATGCACACCGGCGACATCGGGTCGGTCGACGAGGACGGGTACTTCCGGGTCATCGATCGCAAGAAGGAGCTGATCATCACCGCCGGCGGCAAGAACATCTCGCCGGCGAATCTCGAGAACGGTCTCAAGCAGCATCCGCTGATCGGGCAGGCGTGCGTGATCGGCGACCGGCGGGCCTATCTGACGGCGTTGATCGTGCTCGACGGCGAAGTGGCGCCGGTGTGGGCGAAGTCGAACGGGATCGAAGCGTCGACGATCGCCGAGCTCGCGTCGAACGCCGCCGTGCGAGCCGAGATCCAGCGCGCGGTGGACGATGTGAACGGGCAGGTATCTCGAGTCGAGAACATCCGGAAGTTCGCGATCCTGCCGTCCGAATGGACGCAGGAGAGCGAGGAGCTAACGCCCACGCTCAAGCTCAAGCGACGGGTGATCAACAAGAAGTATTCCGACGAGATCGAGGTCCTTTACCAAGTCTGAAAGCATATTTCGCGCGTCCCTTATCGGAGGCGCCGCGAGTCTCTCCGAAGGATGGGCCGACCGCGTCTTACCCCGACTGTGATACATTGTAGTGGTACGTATCACAACGGAGTGATCACCATGGCGCGACCCACGTCTTTTCGCTTGCCCGACGAGCTCATGTCTCGTATCGAGGCGATGGCCGCCTCTGAGGGGCAATCGATGTCGGGACTTGTCTCGAGTCTCCTCGACGAAGGGGTTAAGACGAGGCGTTTCGCGGGAATCGTCTACAGGGACGGGCCCACCGGTCGGCGGGCAGGTGTCGCAGGCGGTCCCGACGTCTGGGAGATCATCCGCGATCTTCAGCGGGCCAGTGGTCGTGAAGAGCAGCGCATCAGGCGCGTTGCTCACGAGACGGGCCTCGCCCCGGCCTTGATCCGGTTGGCGATCGATTTCTATGTGGCCTTCCCCGACGAGATCGACGAGCGCATGGTGGTGGACCAAAGGACGGCGGATCGGCAGCGTGAGCTCGTCGATCGTCGGCAGCGATTGCTGTCGTGAGATGGTTGCTCGACGAGATGCTCCCGCCCCAGGCGGCGCAGGAGCTTGTGAGGCGAGGGCATGACGCCGTCACCGTCGGTGACGTCGAACTGGCGGGTCGCCCCGACGATGAGGTATTCGACTACGCGGTTGCCGATCGTCGACTTCTTGTGACGGAGAACGTCGCGGACTACGCGACTATGCTCGCGCAGCGTCTCAGCCAGAACCGGCCTTGCGTCCCGGTCTTGTTCGTCCTCAAGTCGAGCTTCCCGCGTCGCGGATCACTGGCCCGGAATCTCGCCGTTCGTCTGGACGAGTGGGCGAGGGAGAATCCCAACCCTTACATCGGGGCGCACTGGCCGTGACGAGCGTTTGGGCAGGACCATCAGCGGCTCCTCGCCGATGTCGGTGACCAAGAACTCGGAACGACCGTCCCGCCGGTACGCTTCCGGACATTCTCGAGTCGCTCTACGGCTGAGCGTCCCCCGCCGTCCGCCCGGCTCAGGCTGGGGACAGCTCGACGAAGGCGACGGAGTTCGCGGGCAGCAGGATCGTCGTTGTCGTCGCCGGGCCGGCGACGTCGAACGTTTCCGCCGGGGTGGCCGCCGATGCGTGTGCCGGGTCGAGGCGGCGGACCTCGACGGTGTACGCCTCTGCCCTCAGGCCCGACAGGGCGAGGGTGACGGCGTGTGGGTGCGCGCCGGTCGCCAGGAACGACGAGAGCATGACCGTCAGCCGGCCGCTCGCGGGATCACGCGCGGCGACCGCCCAGAAGACGTCGGTGGCCGACCCACCGGCCGCGGTGATCTGCTCGGGGGCCATGCGCTGCCACAACCAGAACGTCCACCAAGCCGGCTTGCGCGTACCTTTCCAGGACACCAGCCCCCAATCGCCGGCGAACTCGGCGCCCGAAGGGTTGACCTCCGGCGAGGAGATGTAGGGATCGGCCGAGATGAAGAACGCCGCGCGATCAAGGCCGGTGCTTTGGAACTCGGCGAGCACACCGGCGTCGAACGCGGCGCCCTCGTGGGTGTCGTGACGCAGATCGAACCCGCCGGCGGAGACGTTCCACTCGTCGATGATGAACTCGGGGTCCGCCCAGCCGGTTCCGGCCAGCGCGTGCCGCGTTAGCGCTCGCACGATCTCGATGCCGACCGGGAACGGGAACACGCCGCCGATGGGGTTGCGATGGCCGAGCGCGACATGGACCGGCTCCGGGAGCGAGGGTTCGCGGCCGTCGGGGCCGACGAACGGATAGTTGCCGTAGTAGTGCCACGAGACGAACTCGGGACGCATCCCGAGGGAACGCATCATGGCGAGCCACCCGGCGATGAAGATCGGATCCGGGAAGAGACAGGCAGGACCACCGAAGATCAGATCGATCCCCGTCCGCTGCTCCACCCGGCGCACGGCCATCGCCGTGTGCTTCGCCGTCTCCAGGAACGCGGTGGGGGAGTCCTGCCAGAACCCGGCCCAGTCCGGCTCGTTCCAGACCTCGAACCAGCGGACGCCGTGCTCGATGGCGAAATGCTCGACGCCCGCTTCGACGATGCGTTCCCATTCCGTGAAGTCCTTAGGCCGCACCTTTGTCGGGTCGCGCGGATCACCCGGATAGGTCTGAGCGAGCCAGGGCGGCATGTAGTTGAGGATCAGCATCGGCTCGGCACCCGCGGCCTTCGCCTCGGCGACCCACGCGTCCCCGAAGCTCCAGTCGAACGAGCCGTCCTGCTTGGCGGCGACCTGGAACGCGATGTCCGCCCGCGCCAGGTTGGGATGCAGATCGTCTACGCCGTCGCCGGTGCCGAGCTTCCAGTCCAGGCCGACCAGGTTCCGGTTGATGGGGCCGGTGGGCAGCGATGCATCGACGGTGATGCGCACGGGCTGGAGGCCGAGCAGCGCCGGATGCGGCAGGGCGGCCGGCGCCACGACGAGTGAAGCGAGCGCGGCCGTTAGGAGCGTTCGTCGCATCCCGTGCAGGGTTCGCCGCCCCTTGGGAGTGTCCTGCCCGACTCCCGCGTCTTAAGGCTGGGCGATGGCGGCGGCGCCCGCGGCGATGACGCTCGACGGGCGCCGCTCCATGTCGCTCCACGTCACATGGAGCACGCGCCAACCGCGTGCGGTCAGCTCGTTGCGACGCGCGAGGTCACTCTCCCATCGGACCCGGCCCGAATGCCACCGGTACCCATCGGCTTCGATCGCCAGACGGATATCCGGGTAAGCGAAGTCCAGGATCGCGAGCAACCGCCCCCGCTCGCGGACCTCATACTGGCATTCGGGCAGCGGAAGCCCGGCGCGTTTGAGCAGCCGCAACAGCCGGGTTTCCAAGACGCTCTGAGGAACGCCGGGCTTATCGAGACGCTGTTCGATGACCCATCGGATGCGGGAGATCCCGGAGCGGCCTTGTCGGCCGAGCTCTGAAAGTCGCCAACGCAGGCGCGGTGCGCTCGTGAGCCCCCGTCGCAGCGCGTCGTCAAGAGCCTCCTCGACGATGTCGGTCGAGACAACCGATGCGAGATCGATCAGTGTTCGGGTAGGGGAGGTCGTCCTGATCCCATCGAGCAAGGTGACGTCAATGGACGCAAGCGGAACTTCATGGAGTATCAATCCTTGGCGACGACGACGGCCGCCCCTGGGGACGCTCAGTTCCAAGGACCCGAACTCCACTCCGGTGAGTTGCCAGAGCCGAGCGGCGGCGCGGTGCGAGGCCGCAGCTTCGTCACCGAGCGAGAGACATGCCGCCAGCAGGTGCTGTCGCCACGACGCGGGCACGCCGGACAATCGATAGATCCCCCGATACATCGTGTCCCACCGGCCCGTAGAGATGCGCCATCTGATGATGCGTGGAGTTGCTCCTGCGCGGAGGGCATCTGTCCGTGAGAAGACACCGTGTTGCGCTGCGGCTATACGCGCGAGTCGGGCGTCCACGGTTTCTTGCGGCGGCAGACGACGAAGAATGTCCTCCATGGCCGCAAGAACTAACACGCTGGGGAGGGGATCGGATCGCGACACGACGGGATCGCGAGCCCTGCGGGATCTTGCTCGATCTGACGGTGGAACCAGGTCAGGCGTCGAGCTCGAGCAACTGCATCAGCACGTCGACGGTCATCGGGGGAGCGGTGAGGTCGATCGACCAGATACGGCCCGTGAGCGTCACGATCTCTGCGGCGACGGGCGCCGTGTGCTGGGACTGCAGGGCGGACGCCTTCGGCTTCGCGACAGGTTTGGGCACCGAGCCGCTCGCGCGGCGGGCGAAGACCTGCGCGACGTACAGCGTGCCGCCCGACGAGGCCACCCCGACGCCGACCTGATTGAAGTCGGTGTCCAGGATGATGTGGCGGTGGGTTTCCGACTCCATGAAGGCCTTGTGGATCGAGGAGACGGTGGGGCCCTTGCCGACGTTGTCGCCGAGCGCGGTCCAGCCGGAGACCTTGTCGGCAAGGTTGGGGTCGTGGGAGATGGATCCGGCCGCCGCCATGTGCTCAGCCCAGTCGCGTGCGACCGCGGCGAGGTCGCTCTTCATCGCGAGGGTGGGGATCCCACGAGCGCTCCGCTCGGCGTTGATCCGGGAGACGAAGTCCGACTCTTGTGAGGTCGACGCCGAGGAGGATGACGTCGCGAAAAGCATCGCCGCCGTTGCCGCGGCGGCCAGAGCTGCTGGAAAACGACGTCCCATCCGGCTCCCTGCCCCGGCCGCCTCGGGGGCGGCTCCGGTGATGGAACGAGCGTGACTAGGCAAAAGTTGCTACGGATACCAAGCCTCGCCCGACCCCACGAAGGGTTTCCGCAGCAGAGCACGGGTTCCTTCCGGGCCAAAAGTGAAACGGGGATGCAATCCGATACTTCGAGACCCTGCGCTATCCTTGCGCGCGTCCATGTCGATCCGCGTGGTGCTTGCCGAGGACAACTACCTCGTCCGCGAGGGCGTGAGCCGCCTGCTCGAGTCGCAGCCGGACATCGAGCTGGTGTCGGTCGCGGAGGACCTCCCCTCGCTCGAGAAGGCGGTCGACGAGCACAAGCCGGATGTCGTGGTCACCGATATCCGGATGCCCCCGACCAACACGGACGAGGGGATCCAGGCCTCGGAACGGCTCCGCGAAACCCACCCCGAGTGTGGCGTCGTGGTGCTGAGCCAGTTCGCCGAGCCCGGATATGCGCTGGCGTTGCTCGAGAAGGGCTCCTCCGGCCGTGCCTACCTCTTGAAGGAGCGGGTCTCAGACGTCGAGCAGCTGCTCGGAGCGATCCGGGAGGTCTCGAAGGGCGGATCGGTGATCGATCCCAAGGTGGTCGAGGTCCTGGTGGCGGCTCGTTCCAGGGCCGCGGAGTCGCCGCTGGCCAGGCTGACGCCTCGTGAGCGGGAGATCCTGGGCGAGATGGCCCAGGGGCGGAACAACGCGTCGGTCGCCGCTTCCCTGTTCCTCACCGAGCGTGCCGTCGAGAAACACATAAACAGCATCTTCAGCAAGCTCGGTCTGTCCGAGGAGAAGGAGGTCCACCGCCGGGTGAAGGCGGTGCTTCTCTTCCTCTCCGAGGGGCCTTCCGACGAGGGGGGCTAGCCCCACCCCAAGCTCACCGGCCCACCCACCTGTCAACGGGCGCGATCGGCGCGAGGATGATGTGCGGATGGAGGTAAAGGCTGTGCGAGTCCTCGTCGTCGACGATCAGTTGCCGTTCCGGAACGCGGCGAAGACCGTCGTCCGTGTCACGCCCGGATTCGAGGTCGTGGGGGAGGCCGAGTCCGGGGAGCAGGCGGTCCAGCTCGCCGCAGAACTCGAGCCCGACCTGGTCCTGATGGACATCAACCTGCCGGGGATCGACGGGATCGAAGCGCTGCGCCGGATCACCTCGGCGCGCCCGGAAACGGTTGGGTTCCTGGTCTCCACGATCAAGGAGAGCGATCTGCCGGCCGATGCCCGAACGTGTGGGGCGGCTGCGTTCATCTCAAAAGAAACTTTCGAGCCGGCCGTTCTAACGTCGCTCTGGGAGTCGGGCGGAGACGCCGTCTGGCGCGGCTAGCCAGTCCACCCATCCTCAGCCCACCGGCACGGTCCCTGAGACCTTCGTGCCCTTGCCCGGAGCCGACTCGACCCGCAGGCTTCCGCCGATCGCGCCGACGCGGTCGTTCATGTTGGTGAATCCCGCGCCGGCCTTGGCGGTGGCCACGTCGAATCCGGCGCCGTCGTCGACCACCTCGAACAGGAGCGCGCCGGCCTCCTGACGGATGCGGAGATCGGCGGTCGCATTCTCGCCGGCGTACTTGCCGATGTTCTGCATCGCCTCAAGGCAGCAGAAGTAGATCGCCGCTTCGATCTCCGCGGAAAACCGCGCCAGACCCTCGGCGTGAACGGTCGTTGGGATCGTGGAGCGGCCGGCCGCAGCCTTGAGCGCTTCGGCGAGGCCGCGGTCGGCGAGGAGCGGCGGGTAGATGCCGTGCGCCAGCGCGCGCAGCTCCTCGAGTGTCTCCTGTATCTCGATGCTGAGGTGTTCCATCATCGCGTTGGCCTCGTCTGGGGCCGAAGCCGCGAGTTGTCGTGCGAGACGCAGGTTGACGGCCAGCGCGACGAGCCGCTGCTGAGCGCCGTCGTGAAGGTTGCGCTCGATCTTCCGGCGCTCCGCGTCGGCGGCGGCGACGATGCGCGCGCGCGATGCCTGCAGCTCCGCCGCCTGCTGGCGGATCTCGTCGAGCGAGGCTTGCAGCGCCGAGTCGAGCCGCACGTTGCGAAGCGCGAGGCCCACCTGACGCGCGAGCTCGGTGATGATGCGCTCCTCCTCCTCGTCGAACGCTCCGCGATCGCTGCGGCGACGAACCACGATCATGCCGAGGAGCTCGCCGGCGTTGGTGATCGGAGCGACGCGCAGATGATCGTCTTCGGGGCCGAGCATGGCCGGCATCCAGACCTTCAGCCACGCCGGACCGGAGATCCCGGCCCGAGCGACGACGGACATCTCCGATGCGCCGAGCGTGATACGCGCCGGCGGGCGGCTCGGATCCGAAACGGAGCGCTCGAGGGTGCCGCCGCTCCCGGTCCAGACCTCGGCGACGTCGAGCTGCAATGTCTTCCGCAGCGACTCGGCCATCTGCAGCAGCAGCTCGTCGAGCGGGAGCGCTCTGGACATGCGGCTGCCGAAGGTGCGGATCACCTCGTCGGGAGCTTGACGCTCGCCGTAAACGAGCTTCGTCGCCACACCCTGGAGCCGCTCCCGGGTCGGCACGTACAGCAGCGCCGCGACGCCGGCGGCAAGGATCGACAGCACGAGCAGGGTTCGTTCGTTCTCACGGGGCACGCGCCCGAGCCCGAGCACGATCGCGACGTACACGATCGACACCAGACCCACGAGCCCGGCGAGCGAGATCGTGTGAAGCAGCAGCCGGTCGACCACGATCGAGGGCCGCTCGAAGGCGGCGACCGCGAACGCGATGGGGATGATGGCGGTTGCCCCGGCGGCGACCGCCGCAACCGGCTCCGGCCAGGACACCAGCGCTTGGAGCGTTGCCGCCGCGACGGCGATCCCGGTTGCGACGGTGACCGACCAGGCGAGCCATTTGATCCGCCGGCGCTCGCCGATCGAGGCTCGCTCATAGCGAGTGACGGCAGCCGGCCCCCCGATGATCGCGAAAAGCGCGATCTCGAGCACCACCGGCCACATGGGGATCTCAGGGCGGCGGGCGATAAGGACAACGGCGACAGCAGCGGCGACCGCGTATCCGATGGCGGCCAGCGTCCGGCGTGCAGAGCTGCGTAGTTCTCCGACCGGCATGCCGAGCAGCGCGTGGAACGCGAACGCAGGTGCGACCGCGAGCCCGAGGGCTCGCAGCATCTCGGCGGCGCTCCGCCCGAGGATCGGATCGTTTTCGGCGAGCGACTCCGCCGCGAGGATCGCGACCCCCGCGACGAACGCGCCACCGAGGAGCAGCAGGGGGGTGGGATCGCCGCGATGCCGCGTCGCCGCGATGCCTCCGCACACGCCCCACGTCGCCAGCAACGCTGCCCGGACGATCTGTTCGGCGCTCGGATCCGGGTCGAGCGCGATCGTCAGACTCCAGACGGCCAGCGCCGTCACGGCCGCGCCGAGGAAGAGTCCGGCGCCCGAGCGCCAGGATGCAGCGTCGCCTGCGGCTCCGCCGCCCACCCTGGTTCGTTCTGCGGTCGTTGTCATGGGATCACTCCGTCCTCAATACGGTAGCGGGCGCGAGCCGTGCCGCGGCCCGGCCGGGCAGCGCGGCGACGAGGTTCGCGAGCACGATCGTTGCGGGGACCAGCGCGAGGACCGCCCACGAGCCGATCACTGCTTCCGGCACCACGCCCTGCCGGTCGGCGAAGGCGAGCCACGCCGACCGCCCAACGACCAGGCCTAGCGGGATGCCGATCACCAGAGCCAAGAGCGCTAGCGTCGTCGCTTGCGTGATGACCGCGGCACGGATCTGGCCGTTGACGAATCCCAGCGTCTTCAAGATCGCGAGGTCGCGCCGCCGACGGCGAACCGATGTGGCGAGTGCATGCGCGATCGTCGCGACTCCCAGCAGCGCGACGAGGCCGACAAGTGCCAGCGGAGCGCCTTCCACTTTCGAGAGGTTGTCGAGATCAACCGGTTTCCCAAACCCCACGAGGTCGGAGAGGTTCCCGAAGAAGAAGAGGCGTCGAGATTCTTCAGGGAGTTGTGTGTAGCCGGAGTCTTGCTGGAATCTGACGGGGAAGAAGTTCTCCAGCGCGTTCGGCACGATGCGACGCAGCCCCTCGATCGTGAATCCGATCCCACGGCCGAGTTCGCCTCCGTACTGATCCCCGATCACGGGAAAGACGGTCCGCCCGACCACCGTCATCGGCAAGGGGGCGTCGCCGGCGATGATCTCGATGCGGTCGCCGATCTCGACATCGAGGGAGCGCATCGTGACGGTGCCGAGCGCTACCTCATCGTCGTCGACCGGCCATCTCCCCTCCATCACAGGGGGGAACACCTCGCCGCTGCGCGCGCTCAATGCCAGCGCGGACACATCGAGGTTCGATCCGCCTTCGCGGGGGATCTGCAGCCGCACGTTCGTCGAGCCGCCGGAGAACTCCGCGACGCCCGGAAGGTCGTTCAGCACCGGGACGAGTTCCTTCGACAGGTCCGGTGCGTACGGGTTCCCCGCGATGTTGTCCCAGTTCCAGCCGTAGAGTCTTGGCGTGTCGACCAGATGACGCAGGCTCGTTCCGAACGAGACCAAGGTGACGATCGACGCGACGGCCACCGCTGAAGCGAGAATGGTGCTCCGTATCGGCGTCGCCGTGCGTCCATGGCCGCGTTCGAGCGCCAGCCGGATCCCGGCGACGATGCTCGCGGGCGCGCCGCCGCCCGATAGCCACGCGGCGATCCGCGACGGACCGGCTTGACCCTCCGGCTGGCCTGCGCTCGGCTCTCGCGCCGCGCGCCGAGCCGCGCTCAACGCTGGAGGGATCGCGAACGCGACGATCAGCAAGAGCAGCGCCGCTCCACCTCCGAGGAGTACGAAGGCGTCCGCCGAGAAGCCGGGAGACGGTTCGACAATGCGCGCGCTTCCGACGGGGAAGATGGGGGAGAGGGCGTACGCGATCGCGATGGTCCCGGCGATGCCGGCCGTCACCGACACGGTGGTGCGTATGAGGATCCCTCCTGCGAGCTGGCCGGGGGTCATCCCGAGCGATCGAAGAACCGGAGCGTCATCGGCACCGAGCGCAACTTGGCGGGCGAGCGTCTGCGTCAAGATCAAGAGCGCTGCCAGCCCCGCCAAGGCCGCGAAGGCTTGGAGGGCAACGACGTAGATGTCAATCGAGCGCTTGACGCCGAGATCGATATCCTGGCTTGTGAGGAACTGGACGAGGTCGTTGGCCAGCGCAGAGAAGCGCGCTCGGATCGCCGGGAGGTCCGCGGAGCCGCGCTTCAGTTTCACCAGCATACCTCGAGCGTTCGCCGTACCTTCGGTATAGGCCGTCTCGAACGCCGGGGTGGCGAAGATCTGGCCGTAGCGGATCGCCGGTGGTACCGATCCGGGCAGCAGGACAACTCCCACGATGGTCGCAGTCACCTGGTGGGGGACGCTGACGTGGGGGCCGAGTCCTTGGGTCAGAACGTTGGCGGACAGGAGGTCGATCGTTATGCGATCGCCGACGTTGATCTCCCTATCCCGGACGCTGAGGCCGTAGCCCACCGCCACCTCATCGACGCGGTCCGGGTCGGGGAGCCGCCCTGATACGACCCGAGCAACGCTGAGGGTGCCTTTCCCGAACAGAGATGGGCGAACGACGATCGCCTCAGCGCCCGCTTGTATCTCGACGCCCGCGTCCGTTCGCGCGGACATCATGAAGAGACGGAAGATCTCGGCCTCGGCTACTTCCGGGGAGCTCGCAGCTGCGTCGAGGTCGAGGTTGTAGTCGTAGCCGAGGCCCGGAACGCCCTCGTTCGTTTCCAGGTGGTGCGCGTTCGAAGCTTGTAGGAACCGGTCATACGCGGACCCGGTGCGCCGGGCCCCCGCTAGCGGGGCCAGCACGGCCGCGCCCGAGATCGCGATCAGGATCGCGAGCGCCAAGACGGAGCGGCGCGACGTCCGCAGCTCCGACCGTACCCGCATCCAGATCGCACCCATGCTCACTCCGTCCTCAAGACGACGGCGGGAACCGTCCGCGCCGCGATGCGGGCGGGAAGCGCAGAGATTAGGTTCGCGACGATGACGGCCGCGGGAACCGTCAACGCTATCAGCGCGAGGTCCACGATCGGAGCCGCGAGGAACCCCGACGCGTTGGCGAATGCGATCCAGATCAGACGGCCGGCGATCACCCCCAGCGGGATCGAGAGCGCGAGCGTCGCCAGCGCCGTCGCCGACGCTTGCCAGGCAACCGCCCAGCGGACCTGTCTCCGGTCGAGCCCCAGTGCCTTGAGGATCGACAGGTCACGCCGCCGCCGTCGCACGGCGGTCACGAGACCGTAACCTATCGTGCCGGCCGCGAGCAGCCCGACGATGCCGGCGAGCACATGCGGCATCTGCGACACGGCGCCGAAATCTACGACGGTGCCCGGCGGTTCGGCATCCTTGATCTCCGCGTTGAAGCGCTCGCCGAGGGTTTTCGCGATGGCGGCTCGATCGGCGTCGGGGGCGAATCTGATCAGGGCGCGATCCATCGGTATCAACTCACCGAACAGCCGCCCCAGATCCTCGACCGGGATCCACACCCCGTCTCCGAGGGTCGTGCTGTCGCCTGAGAGCGGGAGAACGGTGATGCCGACGACGCGGAAAGGCGCACGGACCGTGGTGCCCTGGAATCCGACCTGGACGGTATCGCCGATCTTCGCGCGCGCGGCGGCGAGTGTCTTCCGGGCGAGCGCGATCTCGTTCGGAGCGGCGGGAGCGCGACCGTCGAGGAGGGGAGGAGCCACGGCTGCTCCGAGCTCGAGACCGAACGGTTCGACGATGACGTCGTTCACCAGCAACTGACCGCCTTCCGGACCGAAGGAAACTGAAGCGATACCGGGAAGCGCACGGAGCGCGGCCCGGTTCCGCGCGCCGGCGGCGGGGTCCGGCTCCTGGCCGTCGTTGAACGCCGGGGAGACGGCGGCCACATCCCAGTTCCATCCATACAGGCGGGGCGTGGTGGTCAGGTGATCGAGGCTGGAGCCGACGACGAGCGCGGCCGTTAGCGCGAGGACCCCGACCGCGGTCGCGCTGATCGTCGTGCGCACCGGCACTGCCGTGCGCCCGCGGCCTCGCTCGAACGCCATCCGGACGCCGACGGCGGCGGAAGGTCCGGGAACGGCTCGTGACGCGGCTCCAGCGATCCGAGCCGGCCGGTTCCACTCTTCGATCGAGCCCGGACCGGCTCCGACGACACGCGCGGCCCTCCAGGATGGTATGAGAGCGAGCGCGACCACGACGAGCACGATGGCCGCGGCGCCGATCGCTAACGGACCCCTCTGCAACAAGAAAGCCGGACTCGGGTCTGCCAGCCGCGCGCTCCCGAACGGCGCAAGCGGGGATGTTCCCGCCGCCACGAGGATCGCCGCCAGGGCTCCGGCGATCCCGATCGTGGCTGCGCGAAGGATCCCGATGGAGGACAGTTGGGCCCGCGTGAAGCCCAGCGAGCCCAACACAGGGTGCTCGGCCGACTCGACGAACGTTTGCCGAGCGATCGTTTGACCCAGCACGAGGACGGTCACGAGCGCGAGCACCCCGGCAAGGATCCACAGTGAATCCGCCTGGAGCCCGAACGAGCGGCGCGCTTCCGTCCAGCCGGCACTCTCGTTGTAGAAGACGGTTGTGCCTTCGGTCACCTTCTCGACATCCTTGCGGAAGGCGGCGTAGGACTCCGCTCCGTTCCGCAGTCGCAGCATCGAGAGCTCGACCTGGCGGACGTCGTCGAAGCGGTCGCCGTATCGGTCGAGGAACGCAGGGGTCAAGGACAGCCCCGGCTCGGCGATCGCGGCGAGGTCTCCCAGCCCAGCGGTGATCCCCGTGATACGGAACCGGACGGTCGCCGCGGGACGCGGCTCGGCGCCGAAGCCGAAGTTGGTTTGGAAATGGATCGTGTAATGATCGCCGGCATGGAGGCCGAGACGGTTCATCGCCACGACGTTCGCCACGGCCTCGTCCGCTCGATCGGGGTCGGGCAAGCGGCCTTCGACCAGTTCGGATGGAAAGATCTCGGTTCCCAACCTCGTATCGTCGGTGGCGGCGACATCCATGTTTTCGACGGTGGGAAGCAGAAACATGTGTGTTCCGTCGGCCACGGAGGGGAACGCGCGGAGGTGATCGAGATCCAGGGCACCGGCGAGCTCCGGGCCGAGCTCTTGGATCCCGAAAACGGGCACGATGAAGATGTCGGGCGGCCGTCGCTTTGCGATGCTGCGATCGACGACGGAATCGGTGCGGGTCGCTCCCGCCGCGGCTCCGACGACCGCGCCGCCGAAGGCGCCGACGAGGAGGGCGAGCCCGAGCCACGCGCGCCAGCGCCTGCGGAGCTCCGCGCGGAATCGCATCCAGACGGCGCCCATCACTCGGTCCTCAGAACGAGCGCCGGTTGCGTGCGAGCGGCGATGCGTCCCGGGATCGCCGCGACGAGGTTCGCGAGCAGGATCGCGGCCGGCATCATGAGCGCCAGCGCTGCGACGGGGACGCGCGGCGCGGGGACGACGCCGCCGCGGTCGGCGAGTGAGGTCCACGCCCATCGCCCTCCGACGACGCCGACCGGGATGCCGACCACGAGCGCAGCGACCACGAGCGTCGTGGCCTGCCATCCGACGACCGCGCGGATGTGCCCTTTGCCCAAGCCGAGTGTCTTCAGGATCGCGAGGTCGTGACGGCGACGCCGTACGGAGGAGGCGATCATGTGCGCGAGGACCGCCGAGGCGAGAGCTGCAAGAGCCACGCTGAGCGCGATCGGAAGGTTCTCGACCCGGCCGAAGTTCACCACGTCGCGGGGCGTTTCGTTCGGTGAGACCACGTCGCTCAGGCCGACGAACGCGGTCTCCTCAGCCGGGATGATGAGGTCTTCGATCCGACCGGTGAGACGGGCGATGTCGGCCCCCGGGGCGAAGCGAACCAGCATCGTGTTGGCCAGGCGATCGCTTTCGGCGAAGTTCGCCCGATTGCTGAACCAATCGAGCAGCGGCGATTCGCCGAGCTCTCCCTGGGTCAGCGCAGGGTTCACTACACGCCCCACGATGGTCATCGACCGCTCCGCGGCACCGAGCAGGGAGACGTCGACTCGATCGCCGACCTCGGCGCCGATCGTTCGGAGCGTCCTCGCTCCCAATGCGATCTCATCGGCGGCGCTCGGGCGCCGTCCGTCGACGATGGTCGGATAGGCGTCGCCGCGGATGGGAGTGACCGCATAGGCCTCGGCGGTCCGACCCTTTATCGCAACCGATCCGGTCCCGCCGTAGGACAGGGCGGCGATGCCCGGGTCCGAGCTCAGCGTCTGGGCCGGGACGCTGAAATCGGCGTCGGCGTCGAACTCGACGATCTGCAGATCCCAGGTCAGCCCGTACAGGCGCGGGGTCTGCAGGAGATGGTGGAGGCTCGCCGCCACGCAGAGCGAAGCGGCGAGCGCGGCGCCGGCGATCGAGATGCCGAATATCGTCGAACGGATCGGAAGCGAGGCCCTTCCGCTGCCCCGAGAGAGCGCCATGTGGACTCCAGCCACCGCCGGGACGGAGGCGCCGGCACGCGCGAAGGCTGCCACGGCCTTCGAGTTCGGAGCTGCCGACCCGCGGGCCTTGTCTGATGCGGCGCTGCCCGCGCTCGTCGCGCGCCACGCCGGCATCGCGCTCACCAGCAGCACCGCGATCAGCATGCCCGCGATCGCCGTCGCGATCGTGAACGCGTCGACGTGCAAGCCCGGAGACGGCTCGGCGACGCGCGCGATCCCGAGCGGAGTGAGCGGCGACAGCGCCACGG
This sequence comes from Actinomycetota bacterium, assembly GCA_040905475.1. Classification (NCBI taxonomy): domain Bacteria; kingdom Bacillati; phylum Actinomycetota; species Actinomycetota bacterium. The sequence continues at coordinate 8,303 of JBBDRM010000061.1, read as the reverse complement.
CGACGACGACGGCGACGCCCGCGGCCATCACGCCGATCACCAGCGTGCGGCCCATCGCGACGATCCATTGCTCCGGCGGCGTCATGCCAAGCGCGCCGAGCGTTCCGTTGTCATCGGAGGAAACGGCGATATGGCGCGTCAACGTCTGACCGACGATCACGAGCGACGACAGGCCGAGGATCCCCGCAAGCAGCCACATGGCCGTTGACAGGGGCGCGATCGCGTTCCGAACGCTGGCCGCGGTGTTGGCGAGCGGCTCCAGCTCGATCTCGGAGTCGGGCCCGGCGAGGCCCCGCAGCCGCCGCTCGAACGCTGGGAGGTCCTCGGCGCCGCGCTTGAGCCGGACGGAAATCGAGTCGATCGACGACTGGAACAGCCCTTGCGCCTTCGAGGCGATCCGGTAAAGAGACGGGGTCGCGTACGCGGCGATGCTGCTGCCGATGGTGATCGGCGGCAGATCGTAGGGGCCGGCCTGGATCCCGACCACGCGGAGCTCGAGCGGGGCACCGGCCGCAACGAAGGCCTCGCGATAGCGCTTCACCTCCGGCGGGTCGTCCGGCGTTTCCTTCGGGAACAATGGGATCTTGCTTCCGACGGAGATGCCGTAGCGGTCCGCGGCCGCGAAGCTTGCCGTTGCCTCGTCCGGAGCGTCCGGGTCGGCGCGCCGTCCGCTGACGATCTTGGCCTGATCGACCTGCGTCCCCAGCTTTTCATCGCGCGGGATCGCGATACCCACCGGGGTCCCGACGTCCGCCCAGAACCAGCTCAACCGAGCGACCTCGTCGACCTCGGGGAGCGCGACGACCGCATCGGGGTCGAGCTCGGTCAGTCCCACATCCGAGAATTGATAGAGGAAGACGTCGTGCGGTGACGTGGTGGCCAACATCCGCTCATATGCCGTTTGCGTCCTCCGTGCGCCGGCCGCCGCGGCCGTCACGAGCCCACCCGCCAATCCGGCGACGAGCGCGAGGCCGACCCAGGCCCGCCAGCGAGCGCGAGTCTCGGCCCGCAGCCGCATCCACACGGCGCTCATGTCACTCCGTCCTCAAGGTCTCGGCCGGCCGCGTGCGGGCGGCCACGCGGCCCGGCGCCATCGCAACGACGTTGGCGAGGAGCACGACCGCCGCCGCTCCCAAGGCGATCCATCCGAGCGGCGCGACCGGCTGAGCATCCACACCGAGCCGGTCGGATAGCAGGCTCCACGTCCACCGGCCGGCCGCGATGCCGACGGGGATCCCGACGAGGAGCGCGAGCATGACCGTCGTCATCGACTGCCACGCCACCGCCGCGCGAACCTGGCGCCGCAGGAAGCCGAGGGTCTTCAGCACTGCGAGATCGTGCCGCCGGCGACTGGCCGCCGTGAGGAGCGCGTGAACCATCGTGATCAGCGCGAGCACGGCGAGGATGCCTGCGAGGAGCATCGGCATCGAGCGGGCCCGGGCGACGTTGTCGATCGCCGCCGGCCGCGTGGGCGTCGTCCCGTCGGAGCCCAGCTCTTCCTTGATCGCCCCGCTCGCGGCTTCCGGATCCGTCCCTCGGGGAACCCGAACAGCGAAGTCCGTGAACCCTTCTGACGTCGCGATCCGCCGTTGTCCTTGCTCGGTGAAGGCCGCGCCGACATCGGGATCCTCTGACTCGCTCCAGGACACCAAACGTCCGACGACGCGGTAGGCGAGCGGACACTCGACGCCCTCGGCGCAGTCGGCTGCCGGGAAGGTCACGGTGTCCCCGATGCCGACACCCGCGGCGCGCATCGTCTTGCTCGCGAGGGCAACCTCGTCCGGTGCGTCGGGGAACGAACCGTCGAGCATCGTCGGAAAGATCGTGCCTTTCACCGATGTGATCGCGAAGGTCTCAATGTCGGAGCCGCGGAACGTCGTAGGCCGGATCTCCAGGCGCGCGAGCGAGGCGGCTTGACGAGAACCCGACAGCTTCCGCTGGAGGTCTTGTGTGAACGCCGGGTCTTCGCCGCCGAAGACGATCAGGTCCCAGTTCCAGCCGAACGTGGCCGGATTCGCGAGCATGTTCTCCATGCTGCGTCCGAAGACGAACGATGCGACTACGGCAACGATCGACAGAATGGTGCCTGCGATCACGCTGCGCACGGGGACGGCCGTCCGGCCGCGTCCGGGCTCGACGGCGAACCGCACACCGGTCACGAGAGCGGGGGATGCGCCGCCGCGCGCGAGCCGATCGATCGCGATGGACGGTCGGGTGCGGCTCGGCAGCTCCCCGGAGCGAAGCCCCGTGAGTGCGAAGCCTCGGAGCCAGGCGCGCAGTGCAACGACCGCGACGACGGCGGCGGCACCGAGCGCCATCACCGTGCCGTCGAAGAAGAGCCCGACGTCGGGCTCGACATCCCGCGCGAGGCCGACGGGGACGAGGGGTGAGAAGAGGAACATAGCGATGCAGGCGACGAGCGCCGCTGCCGCTCCCACGAGCAACGCCGGGAGAGCGACCGACGCGATGAGATGGCCTCGACTCATCCCCAGCGCCCGCAGGCTCGGCAGGTCGGCCTCTCCGTGAGCCGCCCACCGGCCGATCGCTTGTCCGAGGACCAGGGCCCCGCCGGCGCCGATCGCCAGCGCGAGCGCCCAGAGCGCCGTGCTCTGGATCCCGAGCGCCCGGTCGACCTTCGAGACCAGATCGTCCTGGGTGATGACGGAGATCGCGTCGACCCCTGCGATCGCTCGCGCCCCTGCGACGAACGGCTCGAGATCTTTGGAGCCGTTCCGCAAGCGGACGACCAGCGACTCGAGGGTGGCGTTGTCGGAGCTGTAACGCTCGTAGAAGGCGGGGGTAAGCATCAGGATCCCGGTCTGTTCCTGGAGCGAGACGTCGTGGGGGAGCAGCCAGGAGCCGACGATCGTCACCGGTACGAGTTCACCGGTCGGGGTCGGGTTCCGTCCGAAGAACAGCTCGAGCATCTCGTCGAAGGTGACCAGCTGCAGGGTGAACCGGTCGCCGACCTTCAGGCCGCGCTGCTCGAGGAACTCCGTCGTCGCCATCGCTTCCGCGGGGTTGTCCAAAGCCGCGAGACGTCCCGACAGCAGACGTGGGATCTCCAGCGTGGTGCCCACCGTTGGGTCGACTCTTGCGACGGCCGACACGTCCCACGAGAAGGGCGGTGGCGGGCCGCCCGGCCGGCCCTCTGTCGCCGGGACGAACGCGATGCGGCCGTGGTCGACGACCTCGGGCAGCGCGGCCACCGCCGCGAGGATCTCCTGGCCGGTGTCGAACGCCGCGTCGCTCGAGCCGTCGTCGCCGGTCAGCTGGACCTCCGCGTCGTACGCCTTCGATTCCGCGAGCAACCGCGGATACGACGTCGTCGTCCGCCGCGCCCCCGCCGCGGCGGTCATCGCCATCGCGGCGGTGACGCCGAGCACGAGCGCGAGGAGTACCGCGCCGCGCCAGCGGGCGCGGAGGTCGTTGCGGGCTCGCATCCAAACGGCGCTCATAGCTACTCGGTCCTCAGAACGAGAGCGGGTTTCGTGCGGGCGGCGATGCGGGCCGGAACCGCCGCGACGATGTTGCCGAGCAACAGCGCCGCAGGGATCACAACGGCCACGAGCGCGAGCGGTGCGACGGCGACCGGCACGACGGCGAAGTACGCGGCGACCAGGCCCCACCCCCACCGTCCCAGCGCGATCCCGCCGGGGATCCCGATCAGCACGGCGAGGATCGTCGTCGTGCTGACCTGCCAGGCAACCGCGGTCCGCACCTGGCCCCTGGTGAAGCCCAACGTTTTCAAGATCGCGAGCTCGCGGCGCCGGCGTCGGATGGAGGTGGTCAGAACATGCGCCAATGCCGCAGCGCCGATGACCGCGAAGATCGCCGACAACAGGATCGGCAGTCGACTCATCCTTTCTAGGGTCGCCAGGTCGGTGCGCTTGGTGCGGGGGAAGACCTCGAAGCCGGCTTCTTCGAGCGCGGCCTGAGCTTCATCCAGATCGGTCCCTTCCTCGAAGGCGACGTAACAGCATCCGGCGCGGTGGTCTGGGTTGAACGAGTTCACCGCGCCGACTGTGGCCAGCCCCCCCTCGCCAGGCTCGGTGACGGCGAAAGGCAACGGTGGGACGGCGACGACCCCGACGATCCGCGCGCGCTGCATCAGTGGCGGCGGCTCTTCACCCTCGCCTTCCTCATCGTCTTCCGCTCCCTCAGGCGGATACGCGAACTCGACCGTATCCCCGAGCTTGAGCTTGAGGCGCCGCATGGTGACGGCCCCGAGTGCGATCTCGGGGAGGTCACCGTGGAGCATGTCGGTCGGTGGGCGGCCGTCGATGATGGCGTATCCGATCTCACCATCCTCGGCGAAGGCGACGAGGAATGAGTCGGCACCGCCGACCACGATGTTCAGCGCGGTTCCGACGGCGAGGCGGTCGACGTACGGGATCTGCCGTAGCGCGGCGACGCGCTCCGCCGTGTGTTCGGGCGTCGGCTCGTTCATGTCATCGGGGAGCAGGGCGTCGTAGGTGAAGCCCGCAAGGGCGGGCTCCTCGATGAGGTTCGTCAGGCTTTCGCCGACGACCAGCGAGCCGCTAACGGCGGCGACGCCCATGGCCACGGCGAGGATCGTGGACCGCACCGGAACCGACGACCGTCCCCGGCCCGGCTCGAGCGCCATCCTGAGCCCTGCGGACGTCGCGGGGGACCGCGCGAGTCCCGAGGCAGCGCGCGCGATCAACGACCGGCGGGTGTCCTCACCGACGTCGCGCTCGAGCGCGGCGGCTCGCACGGCTCGGAGCGATGGGAGCAAGGTGATCAGGGGAATGAGAACGAAGAGCGCGCCGCATCCCAGTCCGATCACCGTCGCGTCGAGCGTCAACCCCGGTGACGGCTCGGCGGTGCGGGCCGGACCGATCGGGAACAGTGGGGAAGCGAGACCGGCAGTCACGGCTGCGATGAGGGCGGCGATCACACCGATGATCGCAGCCCTCAGGAAGCCCAACGCCACGAGTCGCGACGGCGAGAACCCGAGCGCGCGCAGGGTGGGATGGTCCGAGGAGTCGATCGTGGTCTGCCGCGCGATCGTCTGGCCGACGATGGCGACGGTCGCGACGGCGATGAGCGCGCCGACGACCAACAGGGCGACGGCGTACAGGCGCATCGTCTTCTGAACGCCGCTGCGGATCACGGGTTCGATGACCGGGATGTCGATGTTGAGCTCGCGCTCGATCGATTGCTTGAACGCCGCTGCTGCGGACGAGCCCCCCTTCAGGTGGAACCCGAGGTTGCGGATGTCCAGCGGGAGCGGCTGCGGAAGAAGGTCGCCGTAGCGCTCATACATGGCCGGGGTGCCGTAGAGGATGGAGAACAGCGTCTGCCCCACGGCTTCGAAGTCTCCCGGCGCCGCCACGACGCCCACGACCTCGACGGGGACCTCCTCGACGGGCCCGAACTCGTCGTCGAAGCCCATGCCTAGGATGATCTGGTCGCCGGTCCGGATCCCGTACCGATCGCGTACCGTGAACGGCACGACCAGTTCGTGCGGGTTCGCGCGGTCGGGGAGACGTCCTTCCAGGATCTTCGCGCGGTTGGTCACGTAGGGCACCCGGCCCGACGGGTTGCTCACGACGAACGCTTCTGGGAATCCGACGACCACTTCCTCACGCGCTCCCTTCGCCGGGATCGTGAACTGGCCGGCGAGGATGACGATCTCTTCCGCCGATGCGACGGCTGGATGCGTCTTCATCCGAAGGAAGTCCTCGTCGGATTTGTCGGTCCCACCGCCGCCGGACAGCGCGTCGAATCCGTCTTGGGCCTCAACGAAACGCGGATACGCGGTCTCGGTGCGGCGAGCGCCGGCGAGCGCGGCCATCGCGGCGCCGGACCCGATCCCGAAGATGAGCCCGAGCGCCAGCCAGGCGCGCCAGCGCGCGCGCAGCTCGACGTGGAGCCTCATCCAGACCGCGGCCACGGCGGTCTCCTCGGATCGAAGGAAGCCCGGCCTAGGCCTGCCCGCCCGGCTCCGCGGGGGGAGAGAGCAGCGTCCCGAACGAAACCTGCTGGCGTTCGCCGGACGACGCGGACTCGCCGTTCTCGATCCGGCCGTCGCGCATCTTCACGATGCGGTCGGCGTTCTCGGCGACCTTTACGTCGTGGGTGACGAGCATGATCGTCTGGCCGTCCTTGTGGAGTCGCCGGAACAGCTCCATCACCTCGACGCCGCCGGCCGAGTCCAGTGCCCCGGTCGGCTCGTCGGCGAGCACGAGCGTCGGCGAGTTCGCCAGCGCCCGCGCGATCGCGAGCCGCTGCCGCTGACCACCCGACAGCACCCCAGGCGCGTTCTTCGCCTTGTCGGCGAGCCCGAGCAGGTCCAGCAGGTCGCGCGCGCGGGTTTCCGCTTGCTTGCGCGGCATCCCGGCGATCACGGCGGGGAGCGTGACGTTCTCGAGCACGCTCATGCCCTCGAGAAGGTTGAAGAACTGGAACACGATCCCGATGTGCTTGCGGCGCATCTTCGCGAGATCGTTCTCGTCCTTCCCGGCGAGCGATTCGCCGGCGACGGAGATCTCGCCGTCGGTGGGCGTGTCGAGCCCGGCGATCAGGTTCAGCAACGTCGACTTGCCGCAACCCGACGGCCCCATGACCGCGACGAACTCGCCCGGTTCGATCTTCATGTCGACGCCTCGCAGCGCGCGAACCGGCGCGCCCTCCGCTTCGTAGTTCTTGCGCAGGTCGTGAGTCTCTACGACGCTCATGTCTGCTCCTTTCCGATGTCGCCCCGGATGCGCACGACGCGCACCGGCTTCTCGCGGCCCTTCACGCTTACCGTCTCGACATCCGCCGGCGGCATGCCCGCCGCGTTGACGGTCTCCTCGCTGGCTACGATCTCACCGGGGCCGGCGAGCGAGTTCAGGCGCTGCGCGACGTTGACCGCGTCACCGACCACCGTGTACTCGAGCTTCGCGCCCCCGACCGCGCCGGCCATCGCCTTGCCCGTGTTCACGCCGATGCCGACCCCGAAGGGCGGATTGCCCTCGGTCGACCACTTGCTGTTGAGCTCGACCTGGCGCGCGATCATCGCCTGCGCGCAGTCGACCGCCTTGCGCGCGTGGTCGGCGAGCGCTACCGGCGCGCCGAACACCGCCATGACGGCGTCCCCGATGAACTTGTCCACGATGCCGTCGTGCGCCATCACCAGCTCGCTCATCGCCGTCAGGTGCTCGTTGAGCAGCGCGCCGAGCGTTGCGACTTCGGTGATCTCGGAGAGCGTCGTGAACCCGCGGATGTCGGTGAACACGACCGAGACCTCGACGTTGGTCGGCTTGAGCGACGCCTCGGTCACGATGGACTTCGCGACCTGCGGCGAGAGGTACTGGGAAAGCGCCACCGTGTTCCGCTCCTTCTGCACGAGGACGGTGTGCAGCTTCCGCAGCTCCGATATGGCGACCTCGACTCCGCGGCTCGCCGCCTCGGCCAGCTTCGCCAGCACGCGGCTCACCTCGTGGTCGACGGCGGTCGGGGGGATCCCCAGCCGCACGGCCATCTCGTCGTAGGAGCATCCCGTGTTCATCAGATTCAGAAGCTCTTGCTCGTGGGGTGACAAGCCCGCGGCGCCGGCCTCACGATGTACCAGCGCGTCGACGACCTTCGGATCCATGACGGAGCCGCCGCGCGATACCTCGCGCACCGCGTGGATCAGATGCTCCGGCTCGGCGATCCGTTCTTTGAGCAAGTACGCGAGCCCGGCGGATCCGTCCTTGAATAGCGCCAGGGCGTACTCCGGGTCGTCGTGGCTCGAGAGCACGACGACCCCCGTCTCGGGGTGCTCGGCACGAACCTGCAAAGCGAGCTCGATGCCCTCGAGGCGGAACCCCGGGGGCATCCGGATGTCGGTGATGACGGCGTCGGGGGAGAGCTCGGCGACCAGCTTTGCCGCCTCGACCGCGTCGGCCGCGGCCCCGACGACCTCGATCTCACCGGTCGAGGCGAGGAGCATCTTCGTCCCCTCCCTGACCAGCAGGTTGTCCTCTGCAAGGACGACGCGCAGCATCGTTGAGCAGCCCTTTCTCTCTTTTCCGGCCGAGCCTAACATCGGCGCCCAGCGCAAGGAGGTGCATCTGCGCCACCTTCGGTGAAGGAGGGCACCCCACTCGGAGCGGGCGCTCGCACCCCTTAAAGCGGCCCTAGGAGTTGGCGATCATCTTCCGGAGCACGGCCGGCAAGATGCCGCCTTCGCGGAAGTAGTGGAGCTCCGTGGGCGTGTCGATCCGTGCCCGGGCTTGGAAGCGCCGCTCGGATCCGTCCTCGGCCCGGGCGACGACCGTCAAGGTTGCGCCAGGCGTGACCGTCGAGAC
>JBBDRM010000060.1 GCA_040905475.1 Actinomycetota bacterium | reverse complement strand
GGCATGGTGTTCCAGAAGCCCAATCCATTCCCGAAGTCGATCTTCGACAACGTGGCTTTCGGCCTGAGGGTCAACGGCGTCAATGAAGACATCGGGGACCGCGTCGAAGGGGCACTCAAGCAGGCAGCCTTGTGGGACGAGGTGCGTAGAGATCTCAAGAAGAACGCGTACGCACTTTCCGGAGGTCAGCAGCAGCGGCTGTGCATCGCGCGCGCCATCGCAGTCAACCCGGACGTCATCCTGATGGACGAGCCCTGCTCCGCCCTCGACCCGATCGCGACGGCAAAGATCGAGGATCTCATGCGCGAGCTGCGGAGCCAGTACTCGATCGTGATCGTCACCCACAACATGCAGCAAGCCGCCAGGACTTCGGACATGACGGCCTTCCTCACCGCAGAGACCTCGGAGGACGGCAACATGCGTACCGGCGTGCTCGTCGAGTTCGATCGGACTGAACTGATCTTCACGCGCCCATCCGATCCACGGACCGAGGCGTACATCACCGGAAGGTTCGGTTGATGGCGGAGCCGGCGAAGCGGCACTTCCACGAAGAGCTCGATGGCCTCGAGCTCGATGTGCTCGGGATGGGCGAGGTGGGGGAGCGCATGCTCGCCGCAGCGATGGAATCGTTGACCCACGACGACCTCGCCGCCGCTGACCTCGTGATCGCCTCAGACGACGATCTCGACGACCGCTACATGGCGGTGGAGCGGCGAACGCTCGAGCTCCTCGCCCTTCAGACGCCCGTCGCGGTCGACCTGCGGCTGATCTCCGCGATCCTCCACACGAACGTGCACCTGGAACGGGTCGGCGACATGGCGGTCAACGTCGCCAAGATCGTCAAGGTGGTCCACGGCCTGCCCGTGAACCAAACGATCCTGTCCCACCTCACCGAGATGGGCGACATCGCCCGGCAGATGCTCCGGGCATCCATGGACGCGCTCGCGCGCCGCGACATCGAGCTCGCCCTCAAGCTGCCCGAGATGGACGACCCCGTCGATCGCCTGAACAGGGGCATGTATCGGGAAGTGGCGTCGTGCGCGTGGGATCCGCAGATGCTCGAGTGGGCGATCCGGATGATGGTCGTCTCACGTCAGCTGGAGCGGATCGGTGACCACGCGGTCGACATCGCCGAACAGGTCGCCTTCTTGATCACCGGTCAGTTCCGCGAGTTCACCGACGCATCCCACCCGGAAGTCGAAGGAGCGGGATGATCCTCCTCGTCGAGGACGAAGCATCCTTGGCGGAATCGGTTCGGTACAACCTCGAGCGGGAAGGCTTTCGGGTCACGGTCGCGCAGGACGGCAACGCCGGGCTCGAACGCTTCCGCACCGAGCGCCCAAGCCTCGTCGTCCTCGACCTCATGCTCCCGGAGATGTCCGGTCTGGATCTCTGCAAGCTCATCCGCGAGGAGTCGACGGTCCCGATCATCATGCTCACCGCGAAAGACGCCGAGGCCGACAAGGTGGCAGGGCTCGAGCTCGGCGCCGACGATTACGTCACGAAGCCGTTCTCGATGCGCGAGCTTGTGTCGCGCGTCCGGGCGCAGCTGCGGCGCGCCGGCATGGCGATGCCCGATGCGAACGGAGAGGTGGTGACCGGCGGGCCGGTGGTGCTCGATCCTGAGCGACACGAGGTTCGTGTGCGCGGGGACCTGGTTCCGCTCCCGCCGAAGGAGTTCGCGCTGTTGCACCTGCTGCTGCTCCGCAAGGGCCGGTTGGTCACCCGCCAGTTCTTGCTCGAGGAGATCTGGGGGCCCGACTACTTCGGCGACGCGAAGACGCTCGACGTTCACGTCAAGCGCGTGCGCGAAAAGGTAGAGGGCGACCCGCACAAGCCGAGTCACATCGTCACGGTGCGCGGGCTCGGCTACAAGTTCGTCGAGTAAGCGCGTTCAGGACGCGACGGCGGCGCGGATCGCCGCGGCGGTGGCGGTGGTCGCGAGCAGAGCCAGAACGTCGAGGTCCGCCGCTGTGGCGCCGTCCTCGGCCGGCGGGATCGCCACCGCGAACGCGATGTCGCCATCGTAGCGCGTGTGCGCCGGCCGGATCGCTTGCGTGATCCCGTCCGACGTGCGAGACGCAAGGAACCGAACATCTCCACGTCCGAGCGTCGCGACGGTCGTCACCACCGCGAGCACCGTGTTCCAGCCCACGCGCGGATCTGCCGGTGGAGGCCTCATCTGCGGATCCGGCGCCGACGACCCTGCGAGAACCGCGCCGTCCTCTCCGACCACGTCCCCGAACGGATTCACGACCGCCAGCGCGCGCACCTCGAGCTCCCCCTCGCGCGCGGCCGCGATGCCCAGGCCGCCCGGCGCGAAGAACTCCCGCCCTGCCCACTTGCCGACGGTCGCGCCGGTGCCGGCACCGACCAGCCCGGTGGCGACCGGCTGCTCGATGGCTTCCTCGCACGCCGCGTAACCAGCGTCGGGCCCCGGCCGCGACGCGGGATCGCCGGCAGACAGGTCGAAGATCACCGCCGCGGGCACGATGGGGATCGTGGCGATCGGCGTCTTGAATCCGATCTCGTGCTCCTCGAGCCATCGCATCACGCCGTCGGCGGCCGCGAGACCGAACGCAGAGCCGCCGGTGAGCAGGATCCCGTGGACCTCGGTGCGTTGGCGTTCGGGGTCGAGCGTCGCGAGCTCACGTGAGCCCGGCGACGATCCGCGGATGTCGCAGGACGAGACGTTCCCCGGCGGCGGAAGGACGACGGTGCAGCCGCCCGCGCCGGAGGCTGCCGTCCAGTGCCCGACGCGAACGCCGCTGCTCAGTCGGTCCGTAGGCTCCGAGGTAACGCCCATGGTCGTTGGGATCCTACCTGCTCAGAGCCTGTTTAACATTACTTGCGCAATATTAACTCTTATAATATCGTGCCCGGTATGGACGCGGCCAAGGTAAAGAAGCTCGACGACCCTCGTACCCTGAGGGCACTCGCGCATCCGCTCCGCCTGCGGCTTCTGGGAGCGCTCCGGACGGATGGGCCCGCCACCGTAACGACGCTCGCCTCTGCGGTCGACGAGGCCATCCCGCTGGTCAGCTATCACCTCCGCCAACTCGCCGAGCACGGCTTCATCGAGCAAGCCCCCGAGCTAGCGAAAGACCGGCGCGAGACCTGGTGGAAGGCCTCGCACGATTTCACCTCGTGGTCGATGACGGATTTCCTCGACACCCCGGAGCGTCTCGACGCCGTCGCCGTCCTGCAGCGCGAGATCTTCCGGCGGCACGTGGCTCGCATCGAGCAGTTCTACGAGCATGCGCATAACTGGGACGAGGAATGGCTCGCTGCGTCGGAGATGAGCGACGTACGCCTCACCCTCACGCCCGCCGAACTGAAACAGATGACCTCCGAGATGTGGGAGGTCATCGAGCGGTGGCGCCGGCGTGAGCCGACCCCAGGTGCCGGAAGCGCGGACGTGATCCTGTACGCATTCCCCGGAGGACGGGGTTCGGCATGACCCTCGAAACGTCGGCGAAGTCTTCCTCGCGCCCGCTCGCGGCTCTCTATGTCGCGAACGGCGTGTCTCTGACCGGGAACGTGATGGCGCTCACGGCGATCCCGTGGTTCGTTCTGCAGACCACCGGCAGCGCGTCGAAGACGGGTACCGTCGCGTTCTTCAGCTTCCTGCCGGTCGTGCTCGCGAGCTTCCTGGGAGGCGCGCTCGTCGACCGGCTCGGCTCGAAGCGGATGAGCATCTTGGCCGACGTGATGAGCGGCGCGACCGTCGCGATGATCCCGCTGTTGCACTCGATCGGACATCTCTCGTTCCCGGCGCTCGTCGCGTTGGTCTTCTTCGGCGCGCTGCTCGACACGCCGGGGATGAGCGCTCGATCCGCGCTCGTCCCGACGCTCGCGGATCGCGCCGGCTGGCCCCTCGAGCGTGCGACCGGCGTCACGGCGACGGTTGAACGTGGCTCACGCCTCGCCGGGGCTCCGCTCGCGGGCGTTCTGATCGCGCTCGGCGGGCCGATCGCCGTCCTGTGGATCGACGCGGCCACGTTCGCGGTATCGGCCCTGGTAGTGCTGCTGGCCGTGCCGAGCCATGCGCGGCCGTCCCGGGTCCCCGGCTCGCGTTATCTCGGGGAGATCAAGGAAGGGTTCGCGTTCCTCCGGCGTGACCGCCCGCTCGCGGCGATCGCGAAGTTGCTCGTCGCGACGAATTTCCTCGACGCATGGACCTCGGTACTGCTGATCGTCTATGCGGCCCGGGTGTACGGCACCGCCGTGAGCCTGGGAGCGGTGATCGGCGCGTTCGGCGCGGGTTCGATGTTCGGGGCGATCCTCTACGCGAGGATCGGGAGGAGGTTCGTCCGCCACCGTCTCTTCGGGTGGTGTTTCCTCGCGTTCACGATCAAGTATCCCGCGCTGGCGATGTTCCCGTCGCTCGGGGTCCTGATGGTGTTCGCCTTCCTCGCCGGCACCGCGTCGGGGCCGGTCAATCCGCTGATCGACACGGTGGCTTACGAGCGGATCCCCATCGGCTTGCGGGGGCGCGTCCTCAGCGCGCTCGGTGGGGTCGCGTGGATGGCGATGCCATTGGGCGTGCTGGTCGGGGGTTTCGTCCTCGACCACGTGAGCCTGAGGATCAACGTGATCGTCGTCGGATCGGCCTACGTTGCTGCGGCCGCAACCATCTGGCTGTCATCGGCGATCCGCGACATGAACCCGGAGCGTGTATCCGCGCCGAGCGGCGAGGCTACGACGCTTTCCGTGAGCGCGTCACGCTGAGGCGCCAGGTCGCCGGCGGCTTCTTCACGCCTTTGAGAGCGGGTCGGCCGCGCTCGCGCCACACGACGCCGTCCGTCTCCTTCGCGGCCTTGTAAACGGCGTCCGTCACCAGCGCCTCCCCCGGCCGCGCACGCTTCACGAGCCGCGCCGCGAGGTTAACCGTGTGCCCGATGTAGTCCTCTCCCCGTCGGGTGGGACGACCGGTGTCGAGGCCGATCCGCAGCGCCAGCGGCCGACGGTCGCCGGCCGTGCGCTCGATGATCGCCGCGGCCGCCGCGACCGCGTCCGACGGATCGCGGAACGCCGCCATGATCCCATCGCCGACGTTCTTCACGACCCGGCCGCGGTTCCGTGCGATCGCCGGGATGACCGTCGCGTCGTGCGTGTCGAGGAGGCCCATCGCAGCGCGCTCCCCTCCCGACTCGGTCGCCGCGGTGAAGTTCGCGATGTCGGTGAACAGGATCGTGATCGTGCCGCGCTGTGCGAGGCGCTCGAGGACCTTACGGTGAGCGGTTCCAAGATCGAGGAGTCGCGAAGCGAGGGCCAGCGGCGTCGTGCGCAACAACCGGGGCCTGCGAGCACGCTTGCTCGGAGCAGGCATCTGCTTGCCGATGTTAGCAACCCGCGCTCCGGGGGGTTTGTGCGTTCGTACATGCTTGGTTCGTGCGCTCGTTCGTTTCGGGTTGTTTCTCTTTGCGTTCGTACGTGCGCGCGTGTCTGTTGCCGCGCGCTTCGCGGGGCTCACCTCGGGGGCATCCGCAACGCCCCGTCGAGCCGGATCGTTTCCCCGTTCAGGACCGGGTTCTCCACGATGTGACGAACGAGCGCCGCGAACTCGGACGGCTTTCCGAGGCGGCTGGGGTGCGGGATCTGTGCGGCGAGGGCTTGTCGCTGCTCGTCCGGAAGCATCGCAAGCATCGGCGTGTCGAAGGTCCCCGGCGCGATCGTGCAGCAGCGGATCAGTCGCGCGGCGAGATCGCGCGCAACGACCAAGGTCATCGACACGACCCCACCTTTCGAGGACGCGTACGCGGCTTGGCCGATCTGGCCGTCGAACGCCGCGGCGCTCGCGGTGTTGACGATCACACCCCGCTCCTCGCCGTCGGGTTCCTGTTGGACGATCTGCGCGGCGGCGAGGCGGATCACGTTGAACGTTCCGACCAGGTTGATGCGAACCACCGTCTCGAAGGCGCCCAGGTCGTGCGGGCCGGTGCGGTCGACGGTCCGCTGCGCCCACCCGATGCCCGCGCAATTCACCACGATGTGCACCCCTCCGAATGCCGCGACGGCCGTCGCGACCGCGGCGGTCACCTGCTCGGTATCGGTGACGTCCGTGGGTGCGAAGCGCGCTCGGTCGCCGAGCTCCTTCGCGAACGCCTCGCCTTGAGAATGGGGGAGGTCCATGATCACGACCCCCGCGCCGGCTGCGTGAAGCGCTTCGGCGGTCGCCCGGCCGAGACCCGATGCTCCCCCGGTGACCAGCGCGCCTTTCCCCTGGATGTTCATCGGCGCGAAGTGTACGCATTCCCCTCCCGGGATGTCCGGGGTGGCTGGTATCCTCCTGCAACGGATTCGAAGGGGGCCGGGTGGCGACCGCGCGAGGGATGATCCGCTGGGTCGGACGCAACTCCAAACGCGTTGCGATCACGATAATCGGTTTCGTGCTGGTCCTCGGCGGGATGGTGCTCCTCGTTCTTCCCGGGCCCGGGATGCTCATCATCATCGCGGGCCTCGCGGTCCTCGGAACCGAATACATGTGGGCCCGCCGCATGCTCGACATGGCCAAGCGGAAAGCCAAGGAGACCGCCGCGCGCGTGCGCCGCAAGAAGGGCCAGCCCGGTTAGATCCAGCAGAGCAGCTTGATGCCCTCGGCCGTGCAGTCGCCTTTGAGGACGTGGCCGAACCAGATGCGGCTCTCCCAGCCGAAGATCCCTTGCGGCGGCAACGGGTAGGCGGCCAGCACCGGATAGAAGTAGATGAACGCGCCGACGGCGAGCGCCACGAACGCGACCGCGGTGAGGCGAAGTCGCCAGACCTTCATCACGTGCACGAGCATCAGAACGAGCAGCGGCACCGCGGGCGTCATGTAGAACATGAACAGCGGCCGCGTCGTCAGGAACCACGGTAAGACCAGCGGCAGGAACAGCACGAGCAGCAATGCCGCCACGTCGTCGCGCCGGACCACCATCCACCACGCGCAGAGCGGGAGCGCGAGGAAGAACCCAACCAACCAGATCAGCGGATTGGGAAGCCCGAGGATCTCCTCGTTCTGCGCGATCTCGCCGGCGGGGCACGGTTGCGGCGCGCCGCTCGGCACGCAGATCGCCGTGTAGTAGTGCGCGGCCGGGCGCGAGATCCACGGCCAGCTCCACGCCTTCGACATGTAGGGATGGATCGGTTTGCCGTCGGCGTTGGTCGACTTGAGGTTCTTGTGGTAGTTGAAGATCTCTCTCTGGTTGCACAACCAGAGGTCCATGCCCGCTTTCGGGACCGAACGTTCGACGCGGACGATCCCAGGCTGTGGTGTCGCGACGACCCGGCCCCCGCTCGGCAACGGAGCGGTTGCGGGGAGCTCCTGGCTCAGCGTGTTGTGACAGAGCGGCGGGATGTATCGCTTGGTCGACAGGAACCACGGGGTGTACGTCCCGATGTAGACGAGCACCGGCAGCAACCCGAACGTCACCGCGAGCGCCGCGGCCTGGAACAGGAGCGAGTCACGCCGGGGCCGGCGCGGCATCGGCTGGGAAACGCCCGCTTCTCCCCCTTCGATCGGTAACGCCTCGGCTTCATCCTCGGCGGGTAGGGCCTCGGGCGTCGGCGTGGGCGCGGGGCGCAGCCGCACGACCTCCCATGCGAGGCCCACGGCGAATGCAACAGGCAGCAACGGGGCGGCCGACCACTTCGAAGAAACCGCGAGCCCGAACGCGATACCCGACGCCAGGCGCCACCAGCGCGGCCCGGCCCGCCCCGGAGCTCGCGCTCGATCCTCGAGCAACAGCCAGACGCCCAGGAGGATGAAGAACGACATGAAGATGTCGAGCATGGCCAGCCTCGACTGGACCAGCTGCAATCCTTCGACACCCAGGAGCACGGCCGCGGCGGCCGCGAGCCAGCGCGAGTTCCACAGCCGCAGCGCGATCAGATAGATCACGAGAACCGACAGCGAGCCGAAGAGCGCCGACGCCGAGCGCCACCCGAAGGCGTCGTAGCCGAATATCCGGATCCCGATCGCCATGAGCAGCTTCGCCGCGGGCG
Organism: Actinomycetota bacterium; assembly: GCA_040905475.1. NCBI lineage: Bacteria > Bacillati > Actinomycetota > Actinomycetota bacterium. The sequence goes on along the minus strand of JBBDRM010000060.1, from coordinate 30,971 downwards.
GATGGACGACGAAGACGGGCTCGAGAGCGTCGCAGCTGGGGGGCACCGAGGTTTCCTTGAAGCCCATGTCGGCGCCGTGACAGAGGTAGCCGTACGAGTTCGGCGCGTAGTAGGTCTCGTCCAGCGGGACGATCGTCGGCGGATGGTCGAGCCGAACGAAACGGACCGCGGCCGCGGCCAGAGTAATGAGGACCGGGAGCCGCCATCCGGCGAGGGTCGCGTTCGCGAGACGGAGCGCCGCGTGGCCGGCTCGCCGGACCGAGCCGGGCGCGGGATGAACGATCTCGACGTCGGCTGTCATCCGGGTACCGGAGACGCCTCCAGACGCTCCGGCCGCTCAAGTATAAGAAGGTATGCACCCCTCCCGCGGGACCTGCGCGCCGGGCGAGTAGATGGCCGGTCTGCTCCGCGTCGTCGCCACGCCGATCGGGAACCTCGACGATCTCTCTCCGCGCGCCGCCCGCGCGCTGACCGAAGCCGACGTCATCGCCTGCGAGGACACGCGGGTAACCCGTAAGCTCCTTTCTCGCGTCACCTCACGCGCCCGGCTCGTCTCCTATCACGCGCGGAACGAGCGCGAGCGAACGCCCGGGCTCGTCCACCGCGTGGCGAAAGGCGAGCGGGTCACTCTGGTCACCGACGCCGGGACGCCCGGACTTTCGGACCCAGGGCAGCGGCTGATCGCCGCGTGCATCGACGCCGGCCTGCGCGTCGAGGTCGTGCCGGGCCCGACCGCCGCGGTAGCGGCCCTCGTCCTATCGGGCCTGCCGACGGCGCGTTTCGTGTTCGAAGGGTTCCTGCCCCGGACCAAAGGCGAGCGCCGACGTCGCTTGGAGCGGCTGGCGACCGAGGAGCGGACGCTCGTGTTCTTCGAAGCGCCGCACCGGATAGCCCAGACGCTGCGGGACATGAGCGAGGTGCTCGGCGCGCGTAAGGTCGCACTCGCCAGGGAGCTGACGAAGATGTACGAGGAGGTCGTGCGAGGAACGCTGCCCGAGCTTGCCGAGCGGGCCGACGGCCTTCGAGGAGAGATCACGGTCGTGGTCGCGGGCGCAGAGCCGCGTTCCCCGGACGCCACTCCGGCCGACATCGCTTCGCGGCTCCGGGAGCTGATGGGCGCGGGGACCTCGAAGAAGGAGGCGATCGCGGCGGTCGCCGCGGAGCTCGGGATCGCGAAGAAGGTCGTGTACCAGACCGCGCTCGACGAAGAGATCTAGAAGCGCTTCAGCTCCGAGAGGCAGGACGCGCAGACCGGATGGTTGCGGAACTGCCGCAACGCCTCCCCGCCCCCGCAGAACGTGCAGGTGTTGAGCTGCTTCGAAAGGATGATCTTGTTGTCGTCGATGCCGATGTCGACGTGATCGCCTTCACGGATGTCGAACGACCGCCTGATCTCCGCCGGGAGAACGATCCTGCCGAGGTCATCAACCTTCCGGCTCACACCGGTAGCCCGCACAACGTCCCCCTGCTGAATGGCGTGGAGCCGGATTATCGCCCGGGATACACTGCCCCCACAAATGAGCGACTTCTACATCACCACATCGATCTACTACGTCAACGACCTGCCGCACATCGGCCACGCGTACACGACCGTCGCGGCCGACGTCGCCGCTCGATTCCATCGCCTGAAAGGCGATCGGACGCATTTCCTCACGGGAACCGACGAGCACGGCCAGAAGGTGGAGCAGGCGGCTCGCGAGCATTCGATGGACCCTCGGGCGTGGACCGACTCGATGATCGAGCCGTGGAGGAAGGTGTGGTCGCGTCTCCAGATCTCGAACGACGACTTCATCCGAACCACGGAGGAGCGGCACGAGGGCCCCGTGAAAGCGTTCCTTCAACACCTCTACGATTCGGGCGAGATCTACGCCGGCGAGTATGAGGGCCCGTACTGCGTCGCCTGCGAGCAATTCTACGCGGAGGCGGAGCTCGTCGACGGCAACTGTCCGATCCACGGTACTCCCGTCGAGCGGCTGAAGGAGGAGAACTACTTCTTCCGGCTGTCGAAGCAAGCCGACTGGCTGCTCGGCGATTACTACGCTCGAACGCCGCCGGCGGTGCGTCCCGAGGCGCGCCTCAACGAGGTGATCGGCCACGTTCGCGGCGGATTGCAAGACATCTCGGTCTCACGGCCGTCGCTCGAATGGGGCATCCCCGTGCCCTGGGATCCGAAGCACGTGATCTACGTCTGGATCGAAGCGCTCCAGAACTACATCACCGCTCTTGGGTACCCGGACGGTGAGCTCTTCAAGACCTTCTGGCCGGGCACGCACCTGATCGGCAAGGACATCCTCCGCTTCCACGCGGTGATCTGGCCGGCGATGCTCCACGCAGCCGGCGAGGAGCCTCCGCGCACGGTGTTCGCGCACGGGTGGCTGCTGGTGCGCGGCGAGAAGATGTCGAAGACGAAGCTGACCGGGATCCATCCCGACCAGCTGCTCGACGCGTTCGGCGTCGACGCCTACCGCTACTACTTCCTTCGCGAGATCGCGTTCGGGCAGGACGGGAACTTCTCGTGGGAGTCGATGGTTGCTCGCTACAACGCCGATCTGGCGAACGGGTTGGGCAACCTCGCGAGCCGCGTGCTTTCGATGATCGTCTCCTACTTCGACGGGGTGGTGCCCGAGCCGGGCCCCGCCGCCGGCCAGGAGGGGCTCGAGCGCTCCGTCTCCGATGCTCTCCCCTCATACCTCGAGGCGATGGAGGGCTTCGCCTTCCACGAGGCCATCGACGCCGCGTTCGGCATCGTCCGAGAGGCCAACGGCTTCATCGTCGCGACCGCCCCATGGAAGATGGCTAAAGACCCAGCTCAGAGGGCTCAGCTCGGCACCGTCCTCTGGTCGGCCGCCGAGGCGTTGCGCGTGCTTGCTCTGCTTCTGTGGCCGGTGATGCCGATGGCTTGTGAGCGGCTCTGGGAGCAACTGGGGATCAAGGAGCCGCTTTCCGGTAACCGGCTCGAAGAGGCGGCCGGCTGGGGGCGCCTGGCTCCGGGGACCCGGGTTTCGAAGGGCGACGCCCTTTTCCCGCGCATCGCCGACACCGAGTAGATGCTCGTCGACACCCACTGCCATCTCGACATGCTCGACGTCGAGGGCGCCCTCGCTCGGATGCGCGAGGCCGGTGTCGAGCGCGCCGTCACGATCGGCGTGGATCTCGCCTCGAGCGAGTGGGCGGTGCGCGCGGCCGACGACCATCCCGAGCTATGGGCGACCATCGGACTGCATCCGCACGACGCCAAGGATCGCACCGACGCTTTGATGGTCCGGCTCGAGGAACTGGCATCGCACCCGCGTGTCGCCGCCGTCGGCGAAGCAGGCCTCGACTATCACTACGACAACTCGCCGCGCGATCAACAGCGAGCGTCGTTCGTCGAGCAGATCGCACTCGCGAAGCGCGCCGGCAAGGCGCTCGTCATCCACACGCGTGATGCGTGGGACGATACGTTCGCGATCCTCGAGGCGGAAGGGATGCCGGAGCGCACGGTATTCCATTGTTGGTCGGGCGATGCTGCGAATGCGCGCCGCGCGGTCGCGATCGGCGCGGTGCTCTCGTTCTCCGGGACCGTCACGTTCCGCAACGCGGCGGATCTGCGCGCAGCTGCAACGGTCACACCGCTCGATCGGATCGTCGTCGAGACCGACGCTCCGTTCCTCACGCCGCAACCGCATCGCGGCAAGCCGAACGAACCCGCGTACGTGCGCTTCGTTGTCGAAGAGATCGCGCGGGTGAGATCGATCGACGTCGAAGAGGTGATCCGCGCGACCGGCGACAACGCCGCACGGCTCTTCGGCTGGGAATGACCTCTCCTCGGCCACGATGCCCACTCGTAGCGTCTGAAACCCGGTTTATTCGCCCGGTTCAGGGGTAAGATTCCGTCGGTTTGACCTGTTTACGTGGGGTTTTGGAGCCCCGTGGCATTGCTGCTAGGGTCGCCAAGCAAGCCTTCCCCACTTCCCCCGGTCTTCCCCCTGGAGCATCCGGGCCGGCCCCTGTCCCCTAGCGAGGAGGAAACACGTGCGCGCGAAGATCGCGCAGGCCGCCGTTGTCGCGGTCCTGAGTGTCTCCGCAGTCGCTTACGGAGCGCTCGAGAAACACGTAACGGTGCGCGTCGAAGATGAGTCGATCAGGATGCGAACCTTCGCCGGGACGGTCGCGGAGGCGCTCGATCGGGCTCACGTCACACTCGGAGATCAAGATGTCGTAACGCCGTCGTTGACGACGAGCATCCGTGAAGGCCTCGTCATCGTCGTGCGTCGCGCGAAGCCGATCACATTGCTGCTGAACGGAGAGCCGCGGCAAGTCATCGTGACGGCTCGCACCGTCCAGGAAGTGATCAAGGAACTACATCTCGGTTCGTCGATCGCCGACTTCGTCGGCACCGCGCGTTCGGCGCGCGTCACGGCCGGCATGGTGTTGGTGTATCGCGCAGCCGTTGGGATCCGGATCGTTCACGACGGCGTCACGGAAACCGTGATCACCAACGCGGCGAGCATCCGGGACGTGTTGAGCGAGCTCGGCGTCGCGCTCATCGGTAGGGACGAGGTCTGGCCGACGATGGACGCGGCTCCGGTGGCTGGGATGGTCGTTCGGGTCATGCGCGTCGGGACGCGGACGGAAACGGCGTCGCGCGGCATCCCGTATCCGACGCTGCTCCGGAACGACCCGACGATGGAGAGCGGGCAGCGCAAGCTCCGTCAGTCCGGGCGCAACGGCTCGCGACTCGTCACCTATCAGGTGACCTACAAGGACGGGAAGGCCGTGACCCGTAAGGTCATGAGCACCAAGGTGATCCGTAAGCCCGTCCCCAAGATCGTCGCGGTCGGCACCGGGCCGAAATGCATCTGTACCAAGGGCACCCAGAGCGGCAAAGGGACCTGGTACGGGGCCCCGAGCATGACGGCGGCGCATCGGACCTTGCCGTTCGGCACGGTGGTTCGGGTAACCAACCTCGAGAACGGGCGGACGGTCACCGTCACGATCCGCGACCGGGGGCCGTACGGAGACGGCCGGATCATCGATCTCTCCAAGGACGCGTTCGCCCAGCTCGCGCCCCTGGGGGAAGGGGTCATCCCGGTCCGTATCCGCTGGTAGGCGGCTCGGATAGACTCGCGCGATGCCCCCGCTCGGGCGCCGCGAGACCCGCGACCTACTCTCCCGACACGGGCTGAGCCCGCGCGTGTCGCTCGGGCAGCACTTCCTGGTAGACCCCAACACCATCCGCAAGATCGTGACCGCCGCGGCACCGCGCCGCGGAGAGCAGATCCTCGAGATCGGCGCCGGGCTCGGCTCCCTGACGGTCGGTCTGGTGGAGGCGGGCGCCCGCGTCGTGGCCGTCGAGCACGACCGCGGACTGACATACGCCCTGGACGAAGTCGTCGGTGGAACCGACGTGAAGCTTGCATGGGGCGACGCGATGAAGCTCGACTACCATCGCCTGCTCGAAGGTCGTCCCACGCGCGTGGTGTCGAACCTTCCGTACAACATCGCGACCCCTCTCGTATTGCGGCTGCTTCAGGAGCAGCCTGAGGTGTCAGAGCTCGTCGTGATGGTCCAGCGGGAAGTGGGGGAGCGTCTCGCGGCGACGCCGGGTTCGGATCCGTACGGCGCCGTGTCCGCGAAGGTCGCCTACCTCGCCGAGGCCCGCGTCCTGTTCCCGGTCTCGCGACGCGTCTTTCTGCCCGAGCCGGACGTGGATTCCGTGGTCGTCGGATTGCGGCGTCGCGCGCGGGCTCCCGTCGCCGGGCAGCGCGACCGGATCTTCGGCGTGATCGAGGCGGGGTTCGCGACGCGGCGCAAGACGATCCGCAACGCGCTCAAGGGAGCCGGCATCGCCGCCGAGCGGGTCGAGGAGGCGCTCTCGACGGCCGGCGTCGGTGGGGGAGAGCGAGCCGAGCGGCTCGGCCTCGAGGAGTTCGCCGCGATCGCCCGCGTGCTGCGCGTCCCCGTCCGCACCGATTCGGGCCGCAGCGGGTCGAGCCGATGAAGCTGACGGCACCGGCGAAGATCAACCTCTATCTCGCCGTTCTGGGCCGGAGGCCGGACGGCCTCCACGACCTCGAGTCGGTGATGCAGTCCGTGTCCTTGCTCGACGAGATCTCACTCCGGCCGGCGGAGATCGTGTCGCTGGACGTCACCCCGCCCGGCGCGGCGCCCGAGGACGAGTCGAACTTGGTGGTACGGGCGGTCCGGGCGTTCGTCGCGGCGGCCGGCCGCTCGGGCGGCGCGTCGATCGCGCTCACGAAACAGATCCCGTCGGGTGCCGGGCTCGGGGGTGGCTCGTCCGATGCGGCGGCCACGCTCATCGGTCTGAACGAGCTGTGGAGATGCGGCATATCGCGGAAGGCGCTGGAGAAGATCGGCGCCGGCATCGGGGCGGACGTGCCGTTCTGTGTGGGCGGAGGCGCGGGCGTCGTCCGCGGAGCCGGTGAGGCGCTCGCGCCGCTCGTGGTTCGCTCCGAGCTGTGGTGGGTGATCGCGATGCCGCCCGAGCCGCTTTCGACGGCCGATGTCTACGCCCGCTTCGATTCGCTCGGATCCTCCGGCTTGGAAAGCGATCCTTCCGCCTTGGCCGATGCGCTCGCGAGGGGCGACGTCGAGCGTGTGGGTGCTTCCCTGCGGAACGATCTCGAGCCCGCCGCGATGTCGCTGCTCCCGTCGCTCGGTTCCGTTCGCGACGCCCTGCTCGGCGCGGGAGCGCTGGGCGTTGTGATGAGCGGAAGCGGCTCGGCCTGGTGCGGCCTTGCGCGCGACGAGACGCACGCGGAAGAGATCGCCGGCCATGTTCGCTCGACCATCGATCGCGTCTGGGTCGCTCGATCGCTCGACCGCGGGATCAGGATCGTCGAGCACTGAAAAGCGCTAGGTTTCATGAGGTTTCCTGCCGCCGATAATGTCACACCCACCACCTATGCTTTCCATATGACTTGTACCGATCACGCCGCGAAACGCGCCCGCGCGAGAGAGTTGCGAACGGCTGGCTGGTCGCGCGCACTAGATCGCCCGAGAATTGGGGGTACGAAACAGCGGAGGGCTTACGTACTGGATCAAGGACATCCCCGCGCCGGAATGGACCAGGCGTCCACGAGCAAAGGACGACCTGCGCGAGCAAGCAATTGCGTTGAGACGGGAAGGACGTTCGTATCGCGAGATCGAGAAGATGCTATCGGTTGCTCGAAGCTCGCTTTCGCTGTGGCTTCGTGAGGTTCCACTGACGGACGAACAGCGAGAGCTTCTCATCCAGCAGAAGGCGAGGGGAGGCGCGAAGCGAGCCGCGAGTCTCCGGGCTCGACGCATCGCTCGAGCTGAGCACACGCGCCGCGAGTCGATATCGACGATAGGACAGCTGAGTCAACGCGAGCTGTTCATAGCGGGAGTCGTCGCCTATTGGGCCGAGGGCTCGAAGTCCAAACCCTGGAAGCGGGCCGAACGCGTTGTTTTCGTGAACTCGGACACGACCATGATCACCCTGTTTCTTCGGTGGCTGGATCTAGTGGGCGTGGCTCGGAGCCGTCTCATCCTCCGCATCCAGATCCACGAGAACGCCGACATCCTCGCAGCCGATCGCTACTGGCGGGAAGCGACACAGATCCCAGACTCGCAGTTCCGCAGACCAACCCTCAAGCGACATAACCCGGTCACCGTCCGGAAGAACGTGGGGCCTCGGTACGTGGGCTGCCTTACAATCACGGTCCGAAGCAGCACAGAACTCTACAGACGCATCTCTGGCTGGTACGAGGGAATCGTGAACGATTTGGGGCGTCGGCCAACAGGCAGGCCACCGGACTTTGGCTCCGGCAATGCGCGTTCGACCCGCGCCGCCCCAGCCACCCCGCCGTCCACGCCCTTCGAGACTTCTCCGGCCTACGAGTTGCAACCCTCCGGTTGAGCCGCATGCCCAGACCCCGTCCTCTCGCCGCGATCGTCCTCGCCGCCGGCGAGGGCAAGCGATTCAAGTCCTCGACGCCGAAGGTTCTCCACGCGCTCTGCGGCAAACCGCTGCTCGGCTACGTCTTGGAAGCGCTCGAGCCGCTCGCGCTGGGCCGCACCGTCGTCGTGGTCGGGCGCGGTGCCGACGAGGTGACGCGGGCCGCGAAGGCGACGACCAAGAAGAAGCTCGCGTTCGCCGCTCAGGAGCGCCAGCTCGGCACCGCCGACGCCGCGCGCGTAGGGGACGATGCGCTCGGCAAGTTCTCCGGCGACGTTCTGATCCTGCCCGGCGACTCGCCGCTCCTCACTACCGAAACGCTCCAGCAGCTCGTCGACCACCACCGCGCGACCGGCGCGGCAGCCACCCTCCTCACCGCCGAGCTCGAGGACCCGTCGGGCTACGGCCGGATCATCCGGGGGCGAGAGGGCTCCGTCGAACGGATCGTCGAACATGCCGACGCCGATGCGACCGAGCGCAAGACGAAAGAGGTCAACACCAGCGTCTGGGTCTTCGACCGCGCCGCGCTGCGGGCCGCCCTCACGAAGATCGATCGGACCAACGCGCAGCACGAGTTCTACCTGACCGATGTGGTGGTGGTGCTCAAAGAAAAGGGCGAGGCCGTCGAGGCCTACACAGCGCAAGACGCCACGGAAGCTTTGGGTGCGAATTCCCGGGTCGAGCTCGCCGACATCGCCGCGCTCATGCGCCGGCGGATCAACGTCCGGCACATGCTCGACGGGGTGACCATCATCGATCCGGCGACGACGTTCGTCGACGTCGGCGTCACGATCGGCCGTGACACGGTGCTCCACCCGATGACGCATCTCCATGGGAAAACCTCGATCGGCGAAGGCGCGGAGATCGGCCCGAACGTACGACTGGTCGACACGACCGTCGGTGATCGCGCGACGATCCTCAACGCCGTCGCGAAGGAGGCCGAGGTCGGTGCCGGCGCGCAGGTCGGCCCGTTCGCGTATCTGCGGCCGGGCGCCGTGCTCGAAGAAGGGTCCAAGGCGGGAACCTACGTCGAGGTCAAGAAGAGCCGCATCGGGCAAGGCAGCAAGGTGCCCCACCTCTCCTACATCGGCGACGCCGAGATCGGGAAGAACGTGAATATCGGCGCGGGCACGATCACGTGTAACTACGACGGCGAGACCGGGAAGAAATCAAGGACGGTCATCGAGGACGACGTCCTCATCGGAAGCGATACGATGCTCGTGGCGCCCGTCACCGTGGGGAAGGGTGCCGTGACCGGAGCCGCCTCGGTCGTCAGCCGCGACATCCCGCCGGGAGGGGTCGCGCTGGGCGCTCCGGCGCGCACGATCCGCAAACGCAAGCCCAAGCCGAAACCGAAGACCAGCAAGGGGGGACGCCGGAAGTGAGCGGTCTGGAGATCTCGACGAAGAAGCGGATGGTGTTCGCGGCCGGCCGCTCGAGTTCCGAGCTCGCGCAGGAGATCGCCACCCACCTCGGCATCACGTGCGCGGAAGTCGAGATCGGGGACTTCGCGAACGGCGAGATCTACTTCCGCTTCGAGGAGAACGTCCGCGGTGCCGACGTCTTCGTCTTCCAGACCCACTCGGACCCGATCAACAAGCAGATCATGGAGCAGCTGATCATGATCGACGCCGCCAAGCGCGCGTCGGCGAAGCGGATCAGCGCGGTGATCCCGTTCTACGGGTACTCACGCCAGGACAAGAAGACCCGCGGCCGCGAGCCGATCACCAGCCGGCTCGTCGCCGATATCCTCACCGTCGCCGGCGCGGATCGGGTCCTCACCGTCGACCTTCACACCTCGCAGATCCAGGGTTTCTTCGACAAGCCGGTCGACCATCTGACGGCGCTGCCGCTGCTCGCCGACTACCTAGGCGACAAGTTCGGAGACGACCTCGTGATCGTGTCGCCGGACTCGGGCCGCGTCCGCGTGGCCGAGAAGTTCGCCGGCCGCCTCCATGCCGCCGTCGCCTTCTTGCACAAGCGGCGCCGCCCCGATCAGCGCAACGTGTCCGAGACGCTCGAAGTCGTCGGTGAAGTAGCCGGGAAGCGCTGCGTGCTCGTGGACGACATGATCGACACGGCGGGCACGATCACCGGCGGCGCCGAGGTGCTCATGGCCTCCGGCGCCGAGGAAGTCTTCGCCGCCGCGACCCACGGCATCCTGTCCGACCCGGCGATCGACCGGATCAAGAACGCGCCCATCAAGGAAGTCGTCGTCACCAACACGCTTCCCATCCCCGCCGAGAAACGCCTCGACAACCTCACCGTCCTCTCGATCGCTCCCGTCATCGCCAACACCATCCGCGCGGTCTTCTCCGACGAATCCGTCTCGGAGATCTTCCAGGGCGAGAACTAGTCTCGACCCGGGTCGGCCGGGACGTGCGCGCGGATGAAGCCGAGTCGTGACATCCGCTCGAAGTCCTGATCGAGCGACCACAGCGACGCGTTCTGCTCACTCGCCAGCGCGGCGACCAGAAGGTCCGTGACGCCGAATCGTTCCCCGGCGTCCGACGCGTCTCCGATCCAGCCTTCGATCAGATCCCATGTCTGCGCGCTCGGGAAATACACGGGCAGCGCAGAGAGGACGCGCTGTAGACGGATGCGATCCCGGGCGCCGGCTCCGGCGAGGATCTCGAGCCGAACGACGACGGGCAGGGCGACTCCTTCATGATCGAGGAGGCCGCGAAGGTGACGTGCTTCCGGGCCGGCCGCTGTGCGCAGGGCCGCGACCCACACCGAGGTATCGACGAAGATCACGCCGACCGGCGGGGACGCCTTCGCGACCGAGGGACGTCGACGTCCAACCGCACCGCGCCGAGCATCTCCTTCAGCTCCTCGATCCGATCCCTGCGGAGCAGCTCTCTGAGGGCCACGATGATGGTGTCTGTCTTCGACTTGAACCCAAGGAGGCGCCGAGCTTCCTCGATCAATTCCTCGGGGATGTCCAAGGTCGTGCGCATACTTATTATCGTAAGTCATATGCTTGAGCATGTCCAAGAAAGCGTGATCGAGGCATACTTCGCGAACAGCTCGAGGCGGTACTCGGACACAGGAAAGGATCGAGCCCGGGTGTCTGGGACCCGGGCTCGGTACATCCCCCGCAGGTGAGAGCGGGATCGCTCTTTGCTGCGGCGCCAGCATCGCGCATAACTGCGGTCACCGTCAGTGGTGTAGGCCACACTTCGGCTGTGAGGTTTTCCACACGGGAGGCTGCCGGGACCCGAAAAGAGGCCTCGGGCCCGCCGCTGGTAGAATCCCGCCCGCTCACCGAAGACCGGAGGTTGATCGGCCGTGGAAGTAACCATCCAAGCGGAAGCTCGTCAGGGGACCGGAAAAGGCGTTGCCCGGAAGTTGCGGGCGGTCGGAAAGGTCCCGGCGGTCCTGTACGGGCGGGGACTGGACCCGGTCGCGGTCGCGGTCGATCGCATGTCCCTCATTCGCGCGTTCAAGACCGACGCCGGCCGCAACGTCCTCATCGACCTCGAGGTCGAGGGAGATACCCACCTCACTCTCGCGCGTGAGCTTCAGCGCGACCCGGTCCGCGGCACGATCCTCCATGTCGATTTCCTGAAGATCGCGCGCGACGTCGAGATCGAGGTCGACGTTCCCGTCCACGTCGTCGGCGAGTCGCCCGGCGTGAAAGAGGGCGGCGTGATCGAGCACCACATCTGGTCCGTCCGTCTGGCCTGCCTGCCCGGCAACGTCCCCGAGCGGCTCGACGCCGACATCTCCAGGATGGTTATCGGCGACATGCTGCGCGTTTCCGATCTCGCGATCCCCGAGGGCGTCACGATCCTGACTCCTCCCGAGGAAGCGGTTCTCGGCGTCATCGTGCCTCAGATCCTCAAGGTCGAGGAGGAAGCTCCTGCGGCCGAGGCGGTCGAGGGTGTGGAGGGCGAGGTCCCGGAAGGCGAGGAGGGCGCGGCGGCTCCTGCCGAGGGCGAAGAGGCCAAGAAGGAAGAGGAAGAGGGCTAGCGCCCGCCCGCGCGCGTGTCGAGCCTTTATCTCGTCGCCGGGCTCGGCAACCCGGGTCCCGAGTACGACCGAACCCGACACAACCTCGGCTTCCTCACCGTCGACGCGCTCGCCGAGCGGCTCGGCGCGGGAAAGCTCAAACGCTCGCGGAAGCACTCGGCGCTCGTTGCCGATAGCCGCGACGGCGACCACCGTCTCGTCCTCGCCAAGCCGCAGACCTTCATGAACCTCAGCGGACGTTCGATCGCGTCGCTGATGAACTTCTACAAGGTGCCGCTCGGCGACGTGATCGTCGTTCACGACGAGCTGGATCTGCCGTTCGGCGTCGTGCGGGTAAAGCTCGGCGGGGGAACGGCCGGTCACAACGGGCTGCGGTCGATCGTGCCCGCGATCGGCGGCGATTTCGTCCGCGTGCGCATCGGCATCGGCCGGCCGATGGGTCGAAAGGACCCCGTCGATTTCGTGCTCGAGGCCTTCACCAAGAGCGAGGCGCCGGAGGTTTCCGCGATCGTCGGCCGGGCCGCCGACGCCGTGCTATCCGTGGTACGCGACGGCGTGGGCGCGGCCCAAACCGAGTTCAACCGGCGGGAAGAGTAGGCTTAGGTTCGATGCGCCGTCTTTCTCGCGTCATCGCGCTCCTTGCCGGATTGTTCTTCCTCGGACTCGGCGTTTGGGCCTTCCTCGATCCCAGAAGCTTCTACGAGCAGATCGCCACCTATCCTCCGTACAACCGTCATCTCTTCCACGACGCGGGTGCCTTCCAGATCGGCATCGGAGCCACGCTGTTGCTCGCGCTGACGTGGAAGGATGGTCTCTCCGTGGCGCTCGGCGGCGGAGCCGTCCTCGCCGTGATGCACGCGATCTCGCACTTCATCGACAAGGATCTCGGCGGGAAGGATACGGACCCATGGTTCCTGAGCTTCGTCGCCGCCGTGATCGTGATCGGGTTCATCGCGCGACGGAGAACCGGCGGAGCGTGAGGGTCTTCGTCGCCGGCGCCACCGGTGCGCTCGGCGTCCCGGTCGTGAAGCTGCTCGTCGACGCCGGGCACGACGTGACCGGACTCACGCGTTCGGAAGCGAAGAGGCCGATGTTGGAACGGCTCGGCGCGAAAGCCGTCGTCGGAGACGCCCTCGACGCTGGGGCAGTCGATCGAGCGGTGAGCGAGGCGAAGCCGGACGCGATCGTCTCTCTTCTCACACGTTTGCCGAAGAACGGCCCGACACGCCTGCGGCACATGCGTCCGAACGCGCGTGTACACCGGGAAGGCACGCGCAACATCGTTCGTGCCGCGCAAGCATCGGGCGTCGAGCGGATCGTCGCCGAGTCGGTCGTCTTCCGGTACGGCTACGGTGAGCTCAAGCCGATGCTGACCGAGGAGGACCCGGCTCCGGAGGCGCTGCCGGGCCCGGCGAACGAGGCGCTCAGCGGCGTCATCGCGCTCGAAGACGCGGTGCTCGGCGCGGGTGGGATCGTTCTTCGGTACGGGCTCTTCTACGGGCCCGGCGCCGGGCACATGGACTTCCTCGCGAAGATGCTCCGCCGGAGGATGATGCGCCTCCCCGGCGGCGACCTCGGCGCGCTCTCCTTCATCCACATGGAAGACGGCGCTACGGGGACGGTCGCGGCACTCGAGCGTGGAGGTCCCGGGATCTACAACGTGTGCGACGACGAGCCCGTTTCGTTCGCGGCGTTCATCCGGGAGGTGGCGCGGGTCATCGGCGCGAAGCCGCCGAAGCCGGTCCCGCTCGCTCTGGCCAGGCTGGTGATGCCGTACGGCGTCATGGCGATGACCGGACGGGTCACGATGTCCAACGCGAAAGCGAAGCGCGAGCTCGGTTGGATGCCCCGCTACCCGAGCATCCGCGAAGGCCTCAGCGGGATGAGCCGTTCGCATGCATGACACCTACGATCTCGCCGGTCGCATCACGTCGACTACCGGCCCGCGGGGCGTGGTCGGTGCGAGCTACGACGACAACGGGAACCTGGCGACCGTCACGCCGCCGGGTCGACCCGCATACTCGCTCTCACCGGCGGCGGACGATCGTCTCGATGCCTACACGCTCCCCACCGTCGGCGGCACGACACCAAGCTTCGGCTACCAGCTCAACGACGACCGCCAGTACTCTGGGGCGACGCTCGCCGACGGGTCGCAGATCGACTTTGACTACGACGCGCAAGGCCGACTGAACACGATCACGCACGGCTCCACGACCACGTCCTTCAACTACGCGTCTGGGCGGCTCGCCTCGGTCGAGGCACCCAGCGGCGTCGATCTCGCCGTCGGCTATACGAGTGGCCTGCCGACCAGCACCACCTGGTCTGGGCCCGTCGCGGGGTCGGTGTCGGTAGGCTTCGACGACGAGTTGCGCGTCGCCTACGAGACGGTCGGCGGCACCGCAGCGGTGGCGTTCGGGTTCGACGACGATGGGCTACTCACCTCCGCCGGCGCCCAGACGCTAACCCGCGACGACGAGACGGGACTGCTGTCCGGCACCAGCGTGGGCAGCGTGACAACCGCGGTCGAACTCGACGCTCGCGGCGAAGTTTCGCGTCTGACCGGCAAACACGGTGCCACGACCCTCTACGACGTCGAGTTCACCGAACGCGACCAGCTCGGGCGGATCGTCGAACGGGTCGAGACCGTCCAAGGCACCTCCCACACCTACCGCTACACCTACAACACCGCCGGACGCCTCACGCGAGTGACGCGAGACGGCACTGAGATCGCCGTTTACGCCTATGACGCGTCCGGCAACATCACCTCAGCGACCCGCGACGGTACGACCACGACGGCAGGCGCGGCCGACGATCAAGACCGGATCGGCGCCTGGGGCTCAGCCCTCTACACGCACACACCGTTGGGCGAGCGTGCCTCAAAGACCGAGTCCGCCCAGACCACCAGCTACAGCTGGGAGCAGGGCCGCCTCGAGGGCGTCGACCTCCCCGACGGCCGCCAGATCGACTACCTCACAGACGGTGCTGGACGACGTGTCGGCAAAAAGATCGACGGCACCCTTACCCGCGGCTATCTCTGGTCGGGCGGGCGGATCGTCGCCGAACTCGACGGCTCCGGCAGCGTGCTCGCCCGCTTCATCTACGGATCGCGGGCGCATGTTCCCGACCTGATCATCAAGAGTGGCGTGACCTATCGTGTTGTCACCGACGAACGCGGCTCACCGCGCCTGATCGTCAACACATCCACCGGCGTCGTCGCCCAGAAACTCGCCTACGACGCGTACGGCCGCACCACGGAGGATACGAATCCCGGCTTCCAGCCCTTCGCATATGCCGGCGGCCTCACCGACCCCGACACGGGCCTCATCCTGTTCGGCGCGCGCTCCTACGATCCCGAGACCGGCCGCTGGCTGTCCCGCGACGGCGTCGGCTTCGCAGGCGGCCTCAACCACTACGCCTATGTAGATGGCGATCCGATCAACCGGATCGACCCCTCAGGCCGATCATTCATCGGCTGCTTCCAAGACATCCTCGGCATCGCCGGGATGATCCCCGTCATCGGAGGAGCCTTCGACGTCGCCAACACCTTCATCTACGCCGCTCGAGGCAAATGGGGCGACGCCGTCCTCGCCCTCGGAGGGGTCCTGCTGCCCGTCAGCCTGAGCAAACTCGGCGGCCTCGCCCGATTCGGAGACGAGGCGTTGCAAAGCGCTGCCCCACGAGCGATAGGAAACACCGCCGACGACTGGTGGGGTGTGTCGAACGTGGGCAGGAACCGGGCTGGAACGCTGGTTCCCGAGAGCTTCGACCTGTCCGTCGCCGGTCAGAAATTCACGGTCCATCCCAACGCCACCAAGCACATGGCCGAGTACGCGACCAGTCACGGAGGCGGCGGCTCGGTCCCGATCAGCTCACTGGCTGGATCAGTCGAGAGCGCCGTGCGCGGAGGACTGCAGTCCGGGCGAAACTTCATCCGTGTCGGCCCGTGGGAGGTCGGCATCGACACGCGGGCGAACGTCATCTACCACGCGGTGTACATGCCGTGAGTCTTCGCCTGCTTCGTACGGAACTGGGCCCGCGTGCCGCCACGTGGAGCATCGAGACGCCAACGCCTGGCGTCGTGCTCATCGATGTCACGATCGAAGGCCAGACAGCGTCGGCGCCGCTGCACTGGCGCGCTGGGACCTGGTCGAAGCCGCCGCTTGACCTCACGCTCGACGACCAAGGCCGGCTCGTCGCGTTGCAGTTCGTGCTGCAGGATGAGCGGGTGGCGGCCGGGCAATGGACGGTGTTCCCCGATTTCGACGAGGGTCTCCCGGTCTTCGACATCGCAGGCTGGCCTTCGGAGCGGTACCGCGACGAGACGGTGCCTGTCGAAGCGAGCCGCCTCTCAGGCGGCGAGCTTGCGCTGCGACTCGGTGACCCTCAGCCACTCGGTCGTGCGTGTGGTGTCGGCTCAGCCCTCGTCATGGGCTTCACAGACGCCAGCACACTGGCGGAGATCCGGTTGGGGCCCCTCGACCAGGACGACTGGGCTGCGATCAATGCGTTCTCGTACGTCGAGTAGTCGGGCACCGCTGGCCATCTGGCGCAGCAGCAAGCTCAAAGGCGGCCGCGGCCCTGCCCCGGATAGCTACGCCGTGGTGGTGCTGCTCGGCGTGCTCTTCGCTCTTGCGCTCACAGCGTTCGGCGCCGCGACGGTCTTCTACAGCTACGACGGCCAAACCTTGTGGTGGGAGTGGCTTGGCAGGGCGCGGACCCAAGGACCCGCACGAACAGCTCCGACTAAATTTCCATGAAGTCCTACAGGCGATTACCGATTTCAACGCAACTTCGGATCATGCACTACGTCGGATTAGAGTCCAATTCGCCTGGGCTTGCCGGTCCGAAGGTAACCGTACAGGCTGGCGCATCCATCATCCGAAACGAGCTTCAGAGCTGGACACAATCCTAGGCATCACTTAGCCGTACGCTCCGCCGTCGCGCGAGCTGAATCGCATCTGCTTCGACGACGATGGGCTACCCAAGCATCCGCGAAGGCCTCAGCGGGATGAGCCGTTCGCAGGCATGACCGCTTCGCAGCGCGCCATCGCCTGACGGATCGGCACGGGCCTCCCCCCGACTAACTTGAGCGTCCGCAGCCCCACGAACGTCGCCGGACGCACGACGCCGAGCGCGACCGGCATGATCCGACGCAGCCCGAGCATCCCGCGCGCCCAGGTGGGCAGCAGGTCGATCGCGGCGCTCAGCATCACCTGATACGCCGCGCGCTCCGGCGGACTCCCGCCCTTGGAGCTCTGGATCCAGCGGATGGTCTCCAGCGCCTGACCGCCTGCGAACAGCTCGGGGCCTATCCGCTCGAAGTAGTCGGCCACCTCCGCGCGGCTGCGGGGAACCTCCGTCGCGCCGAGCATCTCCGCGACCACCGCGACCTCGTCGTAGTAGCGGTCGAGGTCGCGACCGCGCAGCGGCCGGAGCGAATAGCGGAGATGCGCTTCGAGGAACATGGCGACCTCTGCGACGTGGATCCAGCGAAGCAGGTCGGGGTCGCCGGCGCGGTACGGACGCCCGTCCGGGGCGGTTCCGACGACGCGCTCGTGGACGACCTTGACCGTCTCGATGACGCTCGTCGCGACCTCGGTCGAGCCGTACGTGGTCGCGGCGACGAACGATGCCACGCGTGAAAGCCTGCCGTACGGGCGCTCCTTGTAGTCCGAGTGGTCGGCGACACCGGCCATCGCGAGCGGGTGAAGCGTCTGGAGCATCAGCGCGCTGATACCGCCGACGATCATCAACGGGTCGGCGTGCACGTACCACGCGGCGCTGTTCGGCCCGAACAGACCGGGGTCGCCCGGCGGGTCGGTGTACTGCTCCTGCGGGAACCGGCTCGAGTCGAGCGCGGACCGCAGCGGGCTCGTGAGGAGCCCTCGGATGCCGGTCGGGGAGTAGCTGGCCATCGCGTTCAAGGATAGCGACGGAAAGCGGGAAGTCGACGCGTCGAAGAGCCGGTAAACTGTGCGAAACCGGCCGCTTCGGCCGGCACATAGGACGGTTGGACGCCCGGGTGCCCCGCGCCCGGGCCGTTAGCGCGTGAGGTGAGATGTCTCTAGCAGCGCTGCTCGAATCGTTCCGCGGATCGCCCGTCTTCGCGAAGGCCGCCGATGCTCTCGCCGCGGGCGAGGACGTCACCGCGGTCGAGCCGGTCCGCCCGCCCCTGGTGGCGGCGCTGGCCGATCGTGAACCCGGACCGTGGCTGGTCGTACTTCCCGGCTCTCGCGATGCGGAACGGTTCGCGGCGCAGGTCCAGGCGTGGGCGCCCGACGCCGTGCTCTTCCCTGCCTGGGAGACGCTCCCGCACGAGAAGCTGTCGCCGCGCGCCGAGACGGTCGCCCGGCGGCTCGAGACGCTGCACCGGCTCCGCTCGGAGGATCCGCCCCGGATCATCGTCGCGCCGGTGCGGGCGGTCATCCAGCACATGGTCCCCGGCTCGGACCGGCTCGACCCGATCGTCGTGCGCAACGGCGACCAGGTGTCGCTGGACGAGCTCGCCGAGCGGCTTGCGATCACCGGGTACCGCCGGACCGACATGGTCACCTCGCGGGGCGAGTTCGCCGTGCGCGGCTTCCTGCTCGACGTGTTCCCGCCGACGGACGACCACCCCGTGCGGGTCGAGCTATTCGGGGACGAGGTCGATTCGCTGCGGACCTTCGCCGTCGCGAGCCAGCGCTCGCTGAGCCCGGTCGAGGCCCTGGCCGCGTTCCCGTGCCGTGAGCTGCTCCTGACCGACGACGTGCGCGGCCGCGCCATCGCCGCGCTCGACCGCTACCCGCACTTCGCGAGCGAGCTGCACCGCCTCGCCGACGGGATCGCGTTCGAGGGGATGGAGTCCCACCTCGAAGTGCTGTTCGAACGTCCGCCGGTGCTGCGCGAGCTGCTCCCTCCTGAGACGCACGTGCTCGTGGTGGAGCCGAAGCGGACCGCCGACCGCGCCGCGGAGATGGAGCGCGAGGTCGAAGAGCTCCGTGAGGCCGGCTGGACCGCCGCGGCCGAAGGAGCCGTCGCGCCGGCGGAAGGCACCTACGCATCGCTCGAGCGCGCGCTCGGCGGGCGGCATGCCGCGCTCACGCCGTTCCGCGGCCAAAGCCTCGAGCTCGAGGCGCGCATGTGGGAACGCGGTCGCGCCGATGTACCGGCGATCGCCGCCGAGCTGAAGCGGCAGCTCGCCGCCGGGTACCGCGTCCTCGTCGGCGCCGAGACGCAAGGTTCCGCCGACCGGATCCGCGAGATCCTCGCCGGGCACGAGGTCTTCCTGCCGCAGCACGACGGCCGCGCGCTGGCGCCATCCCGCGGCGCCGTGGCCGTCGCGCCGATCGAGGAAGGCTTCTCGTCCGAGACGCTCGGACTCTCCGTGGTCGGCGAGAGCGACCTGTTCGGGAAACGCCGGCCGCACCGCGAGCCCCGCGCGCAGCGGCGCCGGGTCACCCAGATCGAGGTCGAGCCCGGCGACATGGCCGTCCACGTCGTGCACGGCGTCGGACGCTACCTCGGCATGGAGACCCGCGAGATCGGCGACTCGCGCGCCGACTACCTCGTCCTCGAGTACGCGGAAGGCGACCGGCTGTACGTGCCGGCCGACCAGCTCGACCTGGTTTCGCGTTACATCGGCGGCGAGATCCCCAAGCTCCACCGACTGGGCGGGTCGGAGTGGAACCGCCAGAAATCCAAGGTCCGCAGGGCCGTCAAGGACATCGCCGGAGAGCTGGTGAAGCTCTACGCGGCGCGCGCGCAGCAGCCGGGGTTCGCGTTCTCCCAGGACCAGCCGTGGCAGCGGGAGCTCGAGGACGCGTTCCCATACATGGAAACGCGCGACCAGCTCGCCGCGATCGACGACGTCAAGGCCGACATGGAGCGCGCGTCGCCGATGGACCGGTTGATCTGCGGCGACGTCGGTTACGGCAAGACCGAGATCGCGCTGCGCGCGGCGTTCAAGGCCGTGCTCGACGCGAAGCAGGTGGCGGTGCTCGTGCCGACCACGCTGCTTGCGCAGCAGCACTACGCGACGTTCACGGAACGGTTCGCGCCCTTCCCGGTGCGCGTCGCGTCGCTCTCGCGCTGGGTTTCCGCGAAGGAGCAGCGCAAGATCCTCTCCGACATCGCGGCCGGGAAGGTCGACATCGTGATCGGCACGCACCGACTGCTGCAGAAGGACGTGGTCTTCGCCGACCTCGGCCTGCTCGTCGTCGACGAAGAGCAGCGGTTCGGGGTGACGCACAAGGAATCGCTGAAGAAGCTCAAGACGAACGTCGACGTGCTCACTCTCACGGCGACGCCGATCCCGCGGACGCTGGAGATGTCGCTGTCGGGGATCCGCGATCTTTCGGTCGTCGACACGCCGCCCGAAGACCGCCACCCGGTCCTGACGTTCGTCGGCCCGTTCGACGAGCAGACGATGGCATCGGCGGTGCGGCGTGAGATGCTCCGAGAGGGACAGGTCTTCTACGTCCACGATCGTGTGCAGGGGATCGAGGGCGTCGCGTTGCGTCTCCAGAAGCTCGTCCCCGAAGCTCGTGTCGGGATCGCGCACGGCCAGATGAACGAGAAGCAGCTCGAGAAGGTCATGCTCGAGTTCTGGGACAAGAACTACGACGTGCTCGTCACGACGACGATCATCGAGTCGGGGCTCGACATCCCGACGGCGAACACGCTGATCGTCGATCGCGCCGACCGCTTGGGGCTGGCGCAGCTCTACCAACTCCGCGGGCGCGTCGGCCGCTCGCGCGAGCGGGCGTACGCGTACTTCTTCTTCCCGCTCGAGCGCGAGCTCACCGAGCAGTCGCACGCGCGACTCGCCGCGATCAGCCAGTTCACCGACCTCGGGTCGGGGATGCAGATCGCGCTTCGCGACCTCGAGATCCGGGGCGCCGGCAACCTGCTCGGCGGCGAGCAGCACGGCCACATCGCGACCGTCGGCTTCGACCTGTACGTGCGGCTGCTCGCCGAAGCGGTCGACGAGGCGAAAGGCCAGAAGACCGAGCCGCGCCGCGAGGTGAAGATCGATCTCCCCGTCGACGCGCACCTCCCCGAGTTGTGGATCGCGAAGGAGCCGATGCGTCTCGAGGCGTATCGGCGGATCGCCGAGGCGCCCTCGCTCGAGGCGCTGGCCGACGCCCGCACCGAGCTCACCGACCGGTTCGGTCCGCTGCCCCCGCAGGCCGAGACCTTGCTCACCGTCGCCGCGCTTCGGATCGAGATCGCACCCCGCGGGGTTCGCACGGTCTCGTTCCAGGGCGGCCGCGTGCGCCTGGAGCCGTTCGTGCTCGCGGAGTCCGAGCAGGTACGCGTCCGTTACCGGTTCCCAGGCTCGATCTTCAAGCCGCAGACCTACACGCTGGTCCTTCCGGTGCCGCGCAACGAGGAAAACGCGGCCGCATGGCTGCTCGATGCATGCCGCGATATCCTCAGCCCATGACCCGACGCCTCCGGCTGCTTTCGTTCGCGCTGCTCGCCGTGGCGGCGAGCGCGTGCGGCCGGTACCTGACCACGGGCGTCGCGGTGGTGAACGGCGAGATGATCACGCGCGAGGCGCTCGACCGGCAGGTCGCGAGCGTGTACGGCAACCCGCAGTTCCAGGGCGCGATCAATCCCGACGACGCCGAGCAGCGACTGCAGATCGAGCGCCAGGTGATCGTCCAACTGATCCAGGACGAGCTCATCCGCCAGGAAGGGAAGCGCCTCAAGGTCAACGTGACCTCCGCTCAGGTGAACGAGCGCCTCCAGGCGATCGCTGCCGCGCAGCCCGAAGAGATCCAGCGCGAGATCCAGGCGCGCGGGGAGGCGGCGGTGCGCGAGCTGATCAGAGGGCAGATCATCGCGGAGAAGCTCGCGGAGGTAGCCGGCGGGAGCGCGCCGCCCACCGAGGCGGAGATCCGCGCCGCGTACGGCAACGGCCGGCGTTTCGAGGAGATCCATGTCCGCCACATCCTCTTCCTCGTTCAGGCCGGCGCAGACGAAGCCGCCGCGCAGAAGAAGGCGCAGGTCGCGCTCAAGAAGCTCCAAGACGGCAGCGACTTCGCGACGCTGGCCCAACAGGTCTCTGAAGACCCAGGCTCGAAGGACGCCGGCGGCGACCTGGGCTTCATCACGCGCGAGGTGAACTTCGACGAGACGTTCCTGAACGCTGCTTTCGCGGTGAAGGAAGGAAAGATCTCGGGCTTGGTGCGCACGCAGTTCGGCTTCCACATCATCAAGGTGGACGAACGCCGGATCAAGACGTTGGAGCAGGCGCGCGCCGAGCTATCGGAAGAGATCGCGACGGCGAAGCGTAGCGAGTCGTTCCAGGGCTACATCGTCGAGCGGCTGCGTGCGGCCGACATCGTGGTGAACCCGCGCTGGGGTGACTTCGATCCGGAGACCTTCGAGATCCAGAACCACGAGTTCTTCGTACCGCCGTCCCCCGAACCGGAGACGCAACCGATCCCGTTCCAGTAGGAGGCGATCGTGGCCGACGAGATCGATCTGTTCGGCGCTCTTCGGCCGCATCACGAGTCGCTCGTCGCGCTCGAAGGCGGACGGAGCCTCGGGTACGCGGAGTACGGCGACCCCGAGGGGGACCCGGTTCTCTGGTTCCACGGGACGCCGGGTGCCCGCAAGCAGATCCCGCCGGACGTGCCGGGCCTTTCGGCCGAACGCCGGATCCGGATGATCGGGGTGGAGCGGCCGGGCACCGGCTTCTCGACGGCGTATACCTACGAGCGGATCATCGACTGGGCCGATGACCTGAAGGCGTTCGCCGACGGTCTCGGGATCGATCGCTTCGCTACCGTGGGCCTGTCGGGCGGCGGGCCGTACGTACTCGCCGCGTGTCAGGCGATGCCCGATCGCGTGAGCGCCGGCGCGGTGCTCGGCGGGATCGGACCGACACGCGGACGCGAGACCGCGCCGGGCTACACGAGGATCCTGCCGCTGATGTATCCGCTCCTCGCTGCCGCACGCGGGCCGCTCAGCGCGCTGTTCAGCAACGCCGTGAAGGCCGTCCGCGACGTCGCGTCGCCGGGCTACGATCTCTACCGCAAGTTCATCGCGCCGCCCTCGGACCGGGCCGTGCTCGAGGATCCGGCGATGAAGGCGGTTTTCCTGTACGACCTCACGACGGCGTTGGAGGGCGGACTTCGCGCGCCGGTCTCCGACATCGTGCTGTTCGGGCGGCATTGGGGCTTCTCGCTGCGAGACATCACCGTGCCGGTGAAGTTCTGGCACGGGGACGCGGACAAGATCGTCCCGCTTTCGCACGGGGAGTTCATGACCCCCCTCGTCCCCGGCGCCGAGCTGTCGGTCGTGCCGGGGGGAGGGCATTTCGCCGGGTACATCCTGGGGCGAGAGGTGCTCGACTGGATCGGCGACGTCTGGGGCGACCGCAAGTACGGCCGCGCGGTCGGGGTGGTCCACTCGATCGCCGAGCACGAGTCGCACCGTCCCTGATCTGAACCTGAAAGGTCCGCGAGCCGTAGGCATGGACATCGGGCGTATGCTTTTGACTATGGGTCGGATCAGGCTTTTCGCGGCGGTCGCGGGAGCGGCCGTCCTTCTGCTCGCCGCCGGCTCAGCGGTGGCAGGGACACCGGCCACCGCAGGCGGCTGCACGACCGAAGCGATCACCGAAGTCGGCTTCGTTGCTCCCACCGAGGGCAAGCTAAGCCGGAGCCTGGCCCCGGCCCTCGTGCCGGACTCCATCGAGCTGAGGGATGCGCTCGGCTGTGTAGACCGAGCCGAGAAGCCTGCTCGGGCCCCCGTCGTTTCGGGCGAACTGGAACAGCCCGCTTGGCTCATCCGCGAGATGAGCGGCGGACCGCCACACTGCTCGGTCGTTTAGCGTCGCGCGAAAATGTCGGAGGGGAGCCCAGGGCTCCCCTCCGATGCTTTTTGCCTGTTACGCCGCACGGCCGGCGCGCCAAGTTCTCGCGTACGCGCCTGTCCGGTGGACCATCCCGGACGCCGATCTCACGGCGCGGTGTCGCTGTTGGGATTCCGCCGGTAGCTGCTCGTCTGGCTGGCGCGAGAAGTTGGTTCCCCCTCTCGACCACCGGCGAATCTCGCCCCGCTCACGCGAGGCTTCCGAGCGGCTCCCTAGCGGTCAGGCACCTCGCAGGTCCAGCTTGATCTTGATGACAAGTCTGGATCACCTCCTCTCTTGCGTGGCGCCATTATCGAGGAGGAGGCAGCGTCTCACAAGCAGGTATGACCGACGAATTTGGCTGACCAAGACCGAGTCGGACCTTGGCGTTTTAGACACCATCGACTGGCCAAATCACGATTCCGGGGTCCCCGAGCCATATCGGCTCAGGAAGGTCTCGCTCGCCCCAGTCGCGGCGACGCTTCTTGAGCCCAGGCTCGGGTTGTGGCGACGTGGCCTTCCAAATGTGGTCTGCGTACCAGGCTGCCTCCCGGTCGACGAGGCCGACCTTTTCGAAAACGGCGGCGAGCTCCCCAGCATCCGCGACCACCTTCTCGATCATCCGGAGAGCGCTCCCGTCATCACCGAGGAGGAAGACGCGAAGTTCGCCACCGGAGCCGATCCAGACCTCGACCTTGCCGGCCGTAGTCTCAAGAGTGATCTCGCCCATGCTCCCATTGTCGAAGGTAGGACGGCTGCATGCCAGCACGTTCCCGAACGCTGACCTCCAGGCCGTACGCTGCATCTCGTGGGAAAGCTCCTTCTCGTTCAGCCCGGGCCGGGCGCTCAAGGACCTGCTTCCGCTGGAGGCTTGGCAGGCGCCTCAAGGGCCGATGGGTGGAGGAATTACGGTGTCTGCGCGATTCGCCCCCCGCTCGCTCAGGTTTAGGCTCACGGAGATGCCGGCTCGACCGGCAGGGTGCCTCGTGGGCTCGATCTCGATGACGGAGGGGATTCCATGACCGACGAAGACGACCGGCCGGTGGAAGGCTCTCGTCGAGAGTTCCTGAAGAAGTCCGCGGTGGTGGGGGGGCTGGCCTGGTCGATGCCGGCCGTCGCCTCGCTGCCCGGTGGCCGGGCATGGGCTCAGACGTACCCTCCCGCCTGCACGTGTCACGCGAGCGCTTTCGGGATGCGAATCATCATCCCGCCGGTTGGGTTCGATCAGACCTATGACACGGGATCCGCGGACCCGCCGGTCCTCTCCGTCGACACCGGATCCATCAGCCTCGGAGTGCTCGGCACGATCCGGGTACAAGCGAGGGTTGTCACTGCGGACGAGGGCGTTCCACCGCAGGGCGGTTGCCACGGAGTGGCGGCGCTGGACTTCGTTCGGATCAGTGGGACCGCGCTGCCGCTTCCCGTCCGTCCCATCCAGACCGCGGAGATCGCAGCCGAAGCGCATGCGAGCTGTGACGGGTGCAACACCGGTGGAGGGTCGTCGATCGCCGGTCTTCTGATCGGAACTCCCGCCGTCATCATCCCGATCGGCGTATGCAATCTGGACGTCGCCGGGCTGGTCGTCGTCGGGGAGCAGTTCTGCACGGACGACGTGCTCACGGTCAACGCGCTCCATGTGAACATCCCCGGGATCATCGAGGTGATCGTCGGCCACGCCGAGGCGGGCGCAACCGACTGTCCCTGCACGACCTGCTGACACCAGCCGGTCGGCCGGGCCCTCGTTCCGCGAGGCGAGTCACCGCTACGCTGTAGCGCGTGGGAAAGCTTCTTCTCGTTCAGCCCGGCCCGGGCGCACCGGATCTGCTTCCGCTGGAGGCCTGGCAGGCGCTCGCCCGGCCGCACGTCTACGTGGCGCCCGCCGATCCGCTCGGGATGCGGCTCGCCGACGTGGAGATGCTCTTCACGGTCCTTGATGAGGCTGCAAGTGAGAACCTCGCGCCCGAGGCTCCCCCGGTCGAAAAGGGCAAAGGCCCGGAGCTGAAGCTCCTCATCTCGGCCCACAAGCACGGCGAGACGTCCCCCGGCGCGCGCAAGGTCGCCGAGCGCCTTGCCGAGCTCGCGGCCGAGCACGGCGAGATCACGTTCGTCCTTCCCGCCCTCCACGGCGAGGAGATCACGCGCGCCGTGCTCGAAAAGGCGCTGACCGGCCACCCCGAGGTCGAGGTCGTCATGGGTCGCAGCGCACGTGGCGCCCGGCTGCTCGAGCTGGTCCGCGTGATGGCGCGATTGCGCGGGCCCGACGGATGCCCGTGGGACGCCGAGCAGACGCACCAGACTCTGGTGAAGTACCTGCTCGACGAGACCTACGAGCTGCTCGAGGCGATCGAGGCCGGTGCACCCGATCACATCGCCGAGGAGCTCGGCGACTTGCTCTTACAAGTCGTGTTCCACGCACAGATGGCGGCAGACGCCGCGACGTTCGACATCGACGACGTCGCGGGCCGGCTCGTCGCCAAGCTCGTGAACCGGCACCCGCACGTGTTCGGCGATGTCGAGGTCGAAGGCGCGACCGAGGTCGTCGCGAACTGGGAGACGATCAAGGATCACGAGAAGGGCCGCACGTCGGTCCTCGAGGGTGTGCCGGAGGCGCTCCCCGCGCTCGCGTTGGCGCACAAGCTCCAGAAGCGCGCCGGCAAGATCGGGTTCGACTGGAAGGCCGCCGGAGGTCCCGCGGCAAAGGTCCGCGAGGAGCTCGCCGAGGTCGAGGGCGCGCAACCCGAAGACCTCGAGGAAGAGATTGGCGATCTTCTCTTCGCGGCGGTCGCTCTCGGACGGCATCTCGGTGTCGACGCAGAGACGGCGCTGCGCAAAGCAGCGCGCAAGTTCCGCGACCGGCTCGCGCGCATGGAATCGAGCGCGAGGGAGAGAGGCGCGACGCTCAATGATCTGCCCGCCGACGAGCTCGACAAGCTCTGGAGCGAGGCCAAGAGCTAGATGCTCGCCGCGCCGGAGCGGTCGCGCCGCACCCTCGCGCGCGGCGCGCTCGCGTTCCGCTGGGTCGCGATCGCATGGATGGCCATCCTCGCGCTCAGCGAGCGTGGCTCGTACACCAACGACGCGCTCGCGTGGGCGTCGATCGGCGCGGCCGGCGCGTGGACGGCTTGGCTCACGGTCGGAGGCACGCGCTGGTTTCGCACGGAGCTGCTCACCGACCTGGCGCTTTGCTGCTGGCTGGTCGTGGTGTCGGGGATCGTCGTACCCGACGGCCAGATCGCGACGCGGCCGTTGTTCGCCGTCGGGTATCCGGTCAGCGCGGCGCTGATGTGGGGGATCGCGCGCGGCCCGATCGCGGGGATCGGCGCCGGCGCCGCGCTCTCGGCGGCGTTGCTCGGATCGCGTCTGGTCAACGGGTTCGACCTCGGCGACATCCCGAACCGTCAGTGGCAGAGCATGGCCGGAACGTGGGTGCAGTACCTCGCTGCGGGAGGCACGGTGGGCTTCGTGTCGCGACTGCTCGAGCGAACCGCCGGCGAGGCGCAGAAAGCGACCGGTGAGCTCGTTCGTGAGCGTGAGCGCGCCGCGCGTCTCGCCGAGCGCGAGTCGCTCGCGCGGCAGATCCACGACTCGGTCCTGCAGTCCCTCGCGCTCGTGCACAAGCGCGGTCAGGAGCTCGCCGCCTCCGGCGCGCCCGGCGCGCGGGAGGCCGCGCAGCTCGCCGAGATCGCGGGCCAACAGGAGGCGACGCTCCGCAACCTGATCCTCCGTGAGCCGCAAGAAGGCCCGGCCGGCCAGCGCTCGCTCCGCGAGGCGCTCGAGACGACCTCGGTCGGCGTCACCGGCGTTCCGGTCGGCGTCTCGGCCGTCGGTCCGATCTGGATCGCTCGGCGCCACGCCGACGAGATCGCGGCCGCCGTCCGCGAGGCGCTGGCCAACGTCGCCGAGCACGCCAACGCATCGCGCGCAACCGTCTTCGCCGACGAGGAGGGCGGCGAGATCGTCGTCACGGTGCGCGACGACGGTGTGGGCTTCACCTACGATGAGGCGCTCCTCCGCGCCGACGGAAAGGCCGGGATGCTGAAGAGCATGAAGGGGCGCCTCGAGGATCTCGGCGGCTCGATGGCCGTCACCGCGGCGCCGGGCGGCGGCACCGAGATCGAACTCCGCGCCCCGAAGGTCTTGCGCGAGGAGCCCGCGTGACCGAGCAAGAGCCGATCCGCGTGATGGTCGTCGACGACCATCCGATGTGGCGCGACGGCGTCCGCGCCGATCTCGAGGGGTCGGGCACCGCGACGGTCGTCGCCGAAGCGTCCGACGGCGGCGAGGCCGTCGAGAAGGCCCGAGAGACGATGCCCGAAGTGGTCCTCATGGATCTTCAGATGCCGACGGTGTCGGGTGTCGAGGCCACGCGCCTGATCGTCGAAGAGTCACCTCACATCAAGGTGTTGGTGCTCTCCGCTTCCGGAGAGGAGGCCGACGTGCTCGAAGCCGTGAAGGCAGGGGCGAGCGGCTATCTCCTCAAGAGCACGCCGGCCGCCGAGGTCTCAGCCGCGGTTCGCCGGGTACGCGACGGTGAGCCGGCATTCACGCCGTCGCTCGCAGGACTCGTTCTGAACGAGTTTCGTCGCGTCGCGACGAAGGATCCCGAGGAACCCAAGCTCACCCCCCGAGAGAACGAGGTGCTGAAACTGGTCGCCAAGGGATATACCTATCGGGAGATCGCCGAGAAGCTGTTCGTTTCGGTGAAGACCGTGCAGAACCACGTGCAGAACATCCTTACCAAGCTCCAGATGCGCAAACGCTACGAGCTCATGCGCTACGCCATACAAAAGGGCTTGGATCGGACGCCGGACTAGAGAGCACGGCCGGCCGCAACCCAGCGGGGTAGACTGCTGCGCTGTATGCGCCTCCCCGCCATCGCGCTGCCGCTGACCCTCATCGTTGCCGTTCTGATCCCGCCTGCAACCGCGGATCAGCAGGCCACCGGACGCTACATCGTGATCCTTCGTGACAACGCCGATCCCGAGTCCACGGCCCACCGGCATGAGGATCGGTACGGAGCAAAAGCCGACCGCTTCTACCACTCGGTGGTTAGGGGTTATGCGGCGAACGTACCCGAAGACCGGGTTTCGGAGCTTCGTAAAGACCCTTCGGTGCTCATGGCCTCGAAGAACCGCCGCTTCCAGGCGGCGGCATGCCCCGATGTCGATCCGCAATGCACGCCGACCGGGGTAAGGCGCATCGCCGCGGACTCGACGTCGGCGACCGGCGACGGCGTGCAGGTCGCGGTGCTGGACTCAGGCATCGATCTCGATCATCCGGATCTCGCGGCCAACGTGATGGGCGGGGCCGACTGCATCGGCCCGGACACGGGGAACTTCGACGACGGTCTGGGTCACGGGACCCACGTCGCAGGAACGATCGCCGCGATCGACAACGGAACCGGTGTCCGCGGCGTCGCGCCCGAGGCCAAGCTGTGGGCGGTGAAGATCCTCAACAACGCCGGCGTGGGTGACGACGTCAGCATCATGTGCGGACTCGAGTTCGTCTTCGACAACGCAGCGTCGATCGACGTGGCCAACATGAGCCTCGAGGCTCCGATCCCCAACGTCGATGACGGGAACTGCGGTTTGGATAACGATGACGCGTTCCATCTGGCCATCTGCGCCGTCGTAGAAGCCGGCGTGACGATAGTCGCCGCGGCCGGAAACCATGCCGACGACATCAAGGATGTCAGCCCGGCCGCGTACGACGAGGTGATCACGGCGACGGCACTCTCGGACTGGGACGGAGCACCGTGCGGCGACGGACCGGATCCGACCGGAGATTTCCCCGACGACACGTTCGCCGCCTTCTCGAGCTACGCCTCGACTCCCGGCGATCGGGCCCACACCATCGGAGCGCCGGGTGTCGACATCCTTTCGACCTGGGTGAACGGTTACGCATTCAGCGACGGGACGAGCATGGCGAGTCCGCACGTGGCGGGAGCGGCGGCGCTTTACCTGGAAGGAAACCCGACCGCGTCGCCGGCGCAGGTTCGGGGGGCACTGCTGGAGTCGGGGGAGTTGTTGGGGGTGAACAGCGGGGGGAAATGCACCGGCACCATTCCGAGCCACACCGACCCGTCGGGTTTGCACCCTGAACCCGTGGTCTGCGCGCTCGGCTGCACTCTGCCGATCGAGGCTTCCACGCCGGGCGTCATCCGCGGGAACGTCTGGTATCTGAACAACGGTTTCGACGCGACCGGAAACGTCCCGACCTTCGCGTACGGGAGTCCTTCGGATCGGGTGGTGGTCGGTGATTGGGACGGTGATGGGGTCGAATCGCCCGGGGTGGTGCGCGGAAACGTTTGGTATCTGAACGACGATTTCGATGCGACCGGAAACGTCCCGACCTTCGCGTTCGGGCGGTCGACGGATCGAGTCGTGGTCGGTGATTGGGACGGTGATGGTGTCGATTCGCCCGGGGTGGTGCGTGGGAACGTCTGGTACTTCAACAACGGCTTCGACGCGACGGGAGATGCCTCCTTGGCGTTCGGGAGAACGACCGACCAGCAGATCGTTGGGAACTGGGACGGCGACGAGGACGACGACATCGCCGTGCGTCGAGGGAACTCGTGGTTCCTGAGGGTTCCGACCGCACCGGTCACCGTGATCTTCTTCGCGTACGGCCACAGCGCGGATAGGGCCGTCGCCGGCGATTGGGACGGCGAGAACCCGTAACCGCTCGGATCGCTGAACCGCTCGCTCCTCCGCGACGTATCTTTTTCAGGATCATCGGAGGGGAGGAAGCATGGGAAAGCGCACCTGGATCGTGCTCCTGCTGGTCACAAGCCTCGTGCTGGTCGCTGGGGTGATGGCGACCTCTGGAAGCGCCGGAGGCAGGCCGCTCTCGGCAGTCATGACGGGGCCTGAAGAGGTTCCGCCGGGCGACCCGGACGGGTCCGGCTCCGCAGCGTTCACGTTCAACCCGGGTCGCGGCCGGGTCTGTTTCGAGCTCGAGGTCGCTAACATCGCGCCCGCCGCCGCGGCGCACATCCACGTCGGCCCGCCCGGAGTTGCGGGGCCGGTCGTCGTTCCGCTCACCGCTCCGACCGATGGGAGCTCGAGCGGATGCGTGCATGACGTCGATCCCGAGTTGATCGACGCGATCAAGAAGAACCCTGGTGGCTACTACGTCAACGTGCACAACGCCGAGTTCCCGCCGGGAGCCGTCCGCGGTCAGCTTTCTCGCTGACACGTGGCGACGTGGGGGGGGGGGGGGGGG